>CAIWHS010000416.1 GCA_903912515.1 uncultured Planctomycetaceae bacterium | reverse complement strand
GGCGATTACCACGATTTTTTCCCACACCCGGACGGAACACTGGGGATTTTGGTGGCCGATGTCTCAGGAAGTGGTGCCTCCGCAACATCGTTGATGGCAATCGTCCACACGCTGGCTCATGTTTGTCCTGGGGAAAGCAGAAACCCGGCAGCATTTCTTTCCTATTTGAACAGGCACCTAACCGACCGATGCAATTCGGCGTTGGATACTTTTGTTACCGCCTTTTATGGCGTCTACCAGCCGGTGACACGCACCCTTAGATTTGCAATGGCTGGGCACCCCCCACCCAGGCTGCTTCTTTCCGGCTCCGATGGCTGGCGTAGGCGTGTACTGGATATGGCAGACGGCCTACCTCTGGGCCTAGACCGTCACGAACGCTATGGCGAATCCCAGGTTGCTCTGGCTCAAGGCGATCTGTTGGTTCTTTATACCGATGGGGTGACTGATCTCGAGTCTCCAGAAGGCAAGCCCTTTGGCCTCTCAGGTCTTGATCATGCTTTGGCCTTAACCGACCCAAGTAGCGACAAAATCATGGACAAGGTTGTTCGGGCTTTGCGGCATCATGCGGCCGGACGCGTTCAGCGTGATGATCTAACCCTTGTCCTAGCCCGTGTGAAGTGACTGTCTTTGACGGTGCTTGCCGACTGGATTGTACCTTTTCATTTCCAATGAAGGCCCACACCCCTGGGGCCGGACAAAACACGTCTCATCAGGTTTTTCCTTTGCTTTTGTCTGAAGGAAAGCCTTTGGAGGCAGGATCTGCAATCTACTTGCATGGTTGGGATTTATTTCTGCACGGTTATCCGTGGGAGGCGCATGAGGCTTGGGAGCATGTATGGAAAGTGTCGACCGGACCAACCAAAAAGTGGTTGCAGGGACTCATTCGCTTGGCGGCAGCGCTGGTTAAAGCCCGGGTGGGCCAACCCAATTCGGTGAGGCACCATTTGAATGGCGCCCTCAATCATTGGGAGCAAATTCCAGATGATGATCACCCCCATGGCAAAGCGATGGCAGATGCCCTTAAAGCCTGGCTGGGGGGTGAAGGCGGTGCCAAGGAGGCGGAGTGTTGGTTGGAGCTGGCGGCCCAATTAGAGGAAGGCATGCCAGGGCCTGTATTGTTGGCGCCAAATCAAGGCGGAATACCACAGCCAATTATTGCCCTTTTGGTGGCTTTTCGCCAGGAAATTGCTTCCAATACCGCGCCTTGAAAGGATTCACAGCAGGACCTTGTACATTCTCGTTGACCAAAAATGGCCGGACAGACTCCCACCATCTGGCATGGTGTTTGGCGAATTGATCCACGATAGCCGGATTCTCGTGAGAGAGGTCTCTTTTTTCTTCAGGGTCATTGGTCAGGTCGAACAGTTGCCAAGGGCCGTCTTTGTTCATTTCTGGCTGGATCAGTTTCCAGCGTTGGTCTCGCACTGCTGTCACGCGTTTGGCGTGAGCATCCGCTTTTCCGGTAGGCCAGCGCCCCAAATGGCTTACGAAATAGCGGTTTTCCCACGAACAATCGCGGTCAATTAAAAGCGGCACCAGGCTTTTGCCCTCATGCTCTTGAGTTATCAAAGTCGATGCCTTGGTCCCGGTAAGTTCCAGCAAGGTGGGCATAAAATCGACATGTCCTGCCAGCCTTGAAATGTCACCAGGAGTGATCACACCCGGCAAACGCCAAAAGGAACAACCACGGGTTCCTCCGCGCCAAACACTTCCTTTGGCTCCCCGCATGTTGTCATTGAATACAGGCACGCCCACCGTTCCCCCATTATCGGTGAGGAAGATCACAAGGGTGTTTCTGTCCAGGTTTTTTTGCGACAGATAGGCGGTTAATTTGCCGATGTTGTCATCAATATTGGCCACCATGCCAAAGAATTTTGCTTGTTCGGAAGTTGTCTTTCCAGCGTAGCGCGATTCGTCTTCTGGACGAACTTGCAAAGGCGCATGTGGGGCGTTGGTGGCTATCCAGCAAAAAAAAGGTTTTTGGTCATTCATTTCACCGATCCATTGAATAGCCTTTTGGAAGAAAAGGTCGGTGCAATAGCCAGTCTCCTTGACAAAAGCTCCATCACTCCAGAGCGCTGGGTTGGTGTATTGGTTGCCAGGAGCGTCGCCGCAACTCCCGGGAAAGGTTTGCCCAATTCCTCCAGCGCCATGAATGCAAACCTTGTCAAATCCGCGTTTTTCAGGCAAGTAGGCGTCCTCGTCACCCAGATGCCATTTGCCAAAAATTCCTGTGGTGTATCCGCCATCACGCAGCACCTGGGGAAGGGTGGTCGCCGACAGCGCCAATCGTTCCCTCTCAAGGATGGTGTGTGTGACCCCGCTTTTGAACTCATGACGACCTGTCATGAGGGCGGCGCGGGTGGGGGCACAAGTAGGCGATACCTGAAAATTGGTGAACCGTGCGCTTTGGTTATGTAGTTTGTCCAAGTGAGGAGTTTTTAAAATCGGATTTCCATGGGCGCCAATGTCGCCATAACCCTGGTCGTCGGTGATCACCACAACGATATTTGGCTTGGACGGTTTGGGCAAAACGAGGGGCATGCTGGCTACGATTGCCAAGGCTGCAAACAGGTTCATCACGGGTTCTCCGGCGAATCGCAGTCATCTGGAAATGGTTCAATGCAGGCGATGGCATAGGCCTGCTTCTCGAATGGATTGCCATGGTAGGCATCTCCGCCACGAATCCAAACCCATGTGGAGGCAAGGCCATAAGCCGGCAGAAAAAAGGGGCCCCATATCAAATATTGACAGACATGGACCCGTTCGTGGGCGCGTACCATGTTGTGGGTTTCTAGGCTCCAGGAAAGAACCGTTTGCCCAAGTGTCAACCCGATGGCACCACCAAAGAACCGTTTGAGGAATCGACGAATGGGTGGCCCGTTAAGCTCTAACACACCATCTACTAGACGGGCTTTTGCACCCCATGGGGCAAGGATGGCAAGCACCGCAATACCCAACAGGGTGTTGGGTATTGTCCATAATGTGCCAAGAGCCAGTAATATTTTATGCAATGGTGGATTCAATCGGTTGCATGATATTCAACCGTGTTAAGCTACCACGGATTGCAAACGATTTCGACTGGTTTGGAGCGACGGCTATGCACCCTTATCAGCGGAGGCCCTTGGGGGCACGCGATTCAGGGGGAAGTTGGTACAGGCGGTTACTCCCTCGTACATCTGCTTCCTCGCCTGCTTGAATGCCGGGTGGCATGTCACGCCAGGCCAGCCCTGTTTGGCCAAGACGCCTTCCATCGGCAAATAGTTCGCGCATTTGTTTTTTGTCGAATTCTGACGATTTCATTGTGATTGGGTTGGCCTCGGGCACGGCTGCCAAATGGAAACGCATGCCTTGGAATACGCTGATTGTGTAAATTTCACATAGTTCATCGCGAACCTGTCCAGATAGCAGGGCCGCAACTGTGCTTGACCCAAGGGACATCAGGTCTTTTCCCACAGGGCCCGGGTCAGCGTAGAGCTTGCCAGCCACCAAGATGTAAATGTCAGACCCGGCAAGGCTTTCATGCGCACCATTGGGTTGAAGCGCGAAAGGGCGCAAAAAAACGCCGGCGGTCACGCCGCCATCGACATGCTTTTCATCATAGGTTTTGCCACCAACTTCAATGGGAATGGTGACAGCGGGGAAGAGGCCAGGAATTGCCGCCGAGGCCTGCAATATGTTGCGATAAAGATCCTTGGCGCCTTTGTCGGTTCGGTGTTTCATGGCTATGTGACCCATATCCCAGATAACTTGGCGCCGCGTCTCCAAGTTAGTGGTGCCTACATACAGTCGCCTGCCCGTGGCGTGCTGGCCAGCCACGCGGTCGAGATAATCGTCGTTCACCATCGCGTCTATCAACTCGCGGAGGGGCTTGGTGTCCGCGACATGGCCCTGGGCCAAACCGACCAGTATGTTTTTCTTTTTGAAGATGTCCTTGTTGGACACGGAGGTGAAAACCGCCTCGCAAACCGAATCCATGTAGGGGCCGGGGAAAGTCATGCAGGCCACCAAGGCACCCGTGCTGACTCCTGTAATCACATCAAACTCTGGCCTGCCACCTAGATCGCCCCAGCCCCGAAGGACACCAGCCTGAAAAGCCCCGTAACTTCCACCACCTGAGAGCACCAAAATGGAGCGTTTGGGGCCGGTCGCAGTCGCGATTTTCTTTGCTCTTAGGGTCTCGGCCTCCGCAATCAATGACTGCAGGTCGAGGCCGCTTTTGGAGCTGCCCTGATCTTTTGTTTCCAGATCGACCAAACGGTTGGGATTGATGCCGGAATCTGTTGGGGAATTTCCCTTTTTGCCGGTCAGTTTGCTGGTAATCTTGTCGGTTAGGCTGCAGCCAGCCAGTAAAATCAAACAAATAGCCAAGGCCACGAGCCCAGCAAGTCGATTTCGAATCTTATGGCTCAAGGTGTGATTCACGCGGTGGGATCCAGAGCGGGGTTTCGGGAGACCCCGCAAATCAACCATCGGATGACAGCCTTTGCAATCCTGAACCGATTGGGCCGAATTACTCTTTACCCGCGCAAAGGATTAGCCATTTTTCGGCTAATCGTCAGTAGTTGCCTGAGCCGCGTTAACGGCAAAACCCGGTAGGCCTGTGTGGCTTCCCGGGTTTGCCGTAATAATTTCAGTAGCAGGTTTGGTGTTACTCGCCGGAACCTTCAGGGGCTGGATCTTTGCCATCCACCCAAGGGCCTGCCAATTTCATGTAATCATTAGGAATGATGACGCTCCCACGATCGCCACCTGCCCAGCCCTGAATCTGATTGGGTTTGCCGCGCTCTTTGCTCCGCTTTTCCAATTTGGCGGCCCAAGAGTTGTCTGCCTCGGCAGGCTTGCGAAGTTCTGGGTCCCAAAACATCACCTTTCCTGTGCGGTAGCTTTGCACGCCTAGGGCAACAGTGGTGAAGGCGGCCGCACCCAATTCGGGCGTGCTCCAGGTGTTGCGGTCGCCTTTCTTCACGCAATCCAAGAAGTTGCTCCAAAGGGCTTTGGTGTCATCGTTTTTATCAACGAAGCCCGTCTTTGATTCGAATAGCTCCCCGGGGATGGATTGTTCCAAACGGGCGGGGATGCCAGCCTTCTTGTCTGGATCATCCCGAATTACCTGATAGCCGTTTTTGACAAACTTGATGGTTCCCAGCCGGCCGCGAATGACTTCTTCAATCGGGTACGAACTAATCATTGTGGCACTAATGCTTAACTGGCAGCCTTCATTGTAATCTGCAACAATAGTCGCCACATCGGGCACATCACGCCCATCGTATTCAAGATAAAGTCCGCCTGAACCTACAACGCGGCCGGGATAGCGAATCCCCATCGCTTCGAGCATGTGGGTGGTTTGGTGCACGAATAAATCGGTGAACATGCCGCCACCAAAAGGCCAAAGGCAGCGCCACTGGGCAAATGTCGAACGGTCAAAGGTGACATCGGGCCCGAGGGGCACCCCGGGGAAGATGTTGAAATCCTTGCCTGTGAACATTGCCCAATCAATGGTTTTGGGATTCATTTCTTTGTAGAGCCGGTAGTAGCGCCACTGACCCTCGATGGAATTGCGATAGTAGCTGGTTTGCCCTTGGGCAATATGCCCGATGAGGCCCGATTTGATGGCCGCATTGGCCATGCGCCAAGTCGGGTCTGCCATAGATTGAACACCAACGGTCATCACCCGATTGCGCTTTTGCATGGTGTCAACCACAGCATGCGCCTCATCGATCGTGCGTACCATGGGCTTTTCGCAATAAACATGCTTGCCAGCTTCGGCGGCATCGATGCTGATCTTGGCGTGCCAATGGTCTGGCGTGGCAATGCACACCACATCAACTTCCGGCAGCTCCAGAATTCGACGGTAGTCTTTGGTTACATGTTTTTTATCGTCAGGGTTGAGGCCAACAACTTTGGCCGATGGATAAAGGCCTTGGTTATATACCTTCTCCTCTTTCACGCCGCCGTTCATGCGGGTGTATTTGCCAGAATGGCCGTCCCACACATCGCACACAGCGACAGTGGCCACATCCTTTCTGCTAGCTGCCAATTCCTTGACCACACTGAGGTGGGCTTGGCACCTGCCACCAACGCCAATGAAAGCCACTCCTAGTCGCTCATTGGCGCCAAGCACCCTGTTGTAGCTCGCGGCAGGAAGAACCATGGCGGTTCCAGCAGCGGAGCTTGCAAGAAACTGACGGCGTTGAGGCTTGGGCTTGGCCATGGCTGGACTCCTTGATTTGGATAAAGGGGGCATCCGCAGGGGGAAAATTAGCGTGGGAATAGCTTGAATTCAACCAACTTAAAAGATTTCCCGGGAGCATTCTTGGGCGCCCGGGAGAATAGCATTCTTTAAATCATCTTGCTAAATCACTTGGGCGCGAGCATGGCAGACATACGTTTGCCTTCCATGCTTGCACCACGCTCAACCTTGGCAACATCCGCAAGGCGCTCCAACACCATATCGAGAACTTTTTTGCCCTCTTGCAGGTGCTGCATTTCACGGCCACGAAACTGCACAAGGATCAGCACTTTGTCTTTGTTCTCAAGGAACTTCCGCGCAGCGTTGACCTTCACCTCGACATCATGGTCACCGGTTTTAGGTCTAACCCGCACTTCTTTCAGCTTTTGCTGATGCACTTTTGAGCGGTTCGCCTTGCGCGATTGCTCATAGCGAAACTTGCCATAATCAAGAATTTTGCAGACTGGCGGGCGCTCATTGGGAGCAACTTCAACCAAGTCCAAGTTTGCTTCTCGGGCCATATCCATGGCCTGAGATGTTGGTACCACCCCAATGGGTTCCCCTTCGGCGCCAATCAGGCGGATGGGGCTGATACGGATCTGATCATTAACTCGGTGCCCACGATCCTGCGGTGCAGGAACGCTGCGATCAAATGGTGGTCGAATGTTACCCCCCTCCTTCAAGTCGAGTTGCAATAAAATGTTGCAGACTTCATTGGTGATAGACCATTGAGCGAATAGTCGTTCCCAAAAGTCAGCATGACCGAAAGTGATTGGTGGTTAGCAACCAAATTAGTCACAAGTCTATGGTACTTTGTGATTTGGATCAGGGAAAGGGGAAGCGGGGCAGGATGGCGGGTTTTATAGGTGCAATCAATCTGGAGAACAGTTTGGCCCCCCTTCGCCATGCGAATGCAAAAAGTAGCGTTTGTAAAGAATTCCTGAAAACTTTTCAAAAAACGGAAAAAACTACATTGATGGTATTGACCCTAAAAGGCCACTCAGGGCATTTATGGGTCTCTTCACGAAAGTTCCCAACCCGTCGGGGCACGCACCCCCGGCGGGTTTTTTATCGGCACCGTGTATATATTTTTAAATACAAAAATATCACTTGGTTTCTTTTTGAGCCCTCTAAAACGGCCAGAAAATTTTTTCTCCTAGGGGCGTATATGTTTGTGGCTCATCACGGAAATTTCACCTACGATGGTCTTCCGTTTTTGCCACCTAAAAGGTAGAATCTGATTACCCAACCGGAGGACCGGAAATGTTGTTCATGACGCCCCCAAAATCCGTGATGGATGAGCTACACCATCGCTGGTTTCCTGGCGCCATGGACGGGGCAATTGATCAGGTTATCAGGCTAATTGAGGCTGCAAGTCCTTTACTGATAAGTGGTTACTTCTGCAAATTGCCACCTCAAGGCTGCTTGGCTACCCAGATAGCATGGCATCATCCAAAGACCTGTCACTTGAATCAAGATGCTGGCATTGTCTGGCTTGATAGGGTTGCCAATCTTTCCCCAGTTACCTCACATGTTCTTACTTTTTGGGATGCCCGAGGCTCTAGCGACCTTGCCTATCGCCACTTTTTATTGGACCAATTCAAGAGTGAAAGGGCTCGCCGTCAGGCGACTGGGCTTGCCCGCTTGGCTTTTTTGGCCCCTTATCAGTATCCGGAAATGAAAGCGTGCTGAATCGTGTGCTTGAGCCGGAGGTCATGGATGATCCGTCCGAGGCTGCCGCTTACGATGCCATGAACCATGACGGGGTGAATTCGCTTTTTGTTTCAGACATCCATCATTCCATTTTCCCCAAAACTCTCGATGGGCCCATTTTAGATCTGGGTTCCGGGAATGGCTTGATCCCGCTTTTGGTTCAAAAGGCATTTCCAAATTGTGCCGTTGTGGCGCTCGATGCGGCTCGATCCATGTTGGCTATAGCGCAAAAGCATGTAGCCAAATTTCCCCCCAATCAAATTGGCTTAGTCCAAGCACGTGTCCAAAGGCTTCCATATGGGGATGGGGTTTTTAAGCTGGTGATATCTAATAGCCTCGTCCATCACTTGCCAGAACCTTGGGCTGCTTTTGTTGAGGCATGGCGTGTGGTGGCTCCGGGTGGCTGGATTTTTTTGCGCGACTTGGCCAGGCCCGAAACGAATGGGGATTTGGAAGGCTTGGTCAAAACCTATGCGGCCGGCGAATCAGATACCGCCCAGCGTTTATTTGCTGAAAGTTTGCATGCGGCATTGACCGTAGTGGAAGTCAGGGATTTGGTAACCCGCTTGGGGGCAAAGCCCGAAAGTGTTTTTGCCAGTTCAGACCGCCACTGGACTTGGTTTTTGCAAAAGCCTGCAAGCCAAGGCAAATGAAACACAACTTTTTCCAAGGATGGTTGAATTCAACCGCTAAAGAGGCTCGTCAAGTTGGAGCATTGACTTGGCGCTCCACCCTGGGCGTTCCTTGGGCATTAGGTGAACCTAGCTGGTTGGCTGGCCCTATTGAATCGGCATTGGTTAAAGCGATGCCTCTCGCAATTGTGGCTGGCTGTGCGATAGGGATTGTTATCTGGATTCACGTTCGTGAAACATTAGTACGAGTGGCCGGGCCCGGGGCAGCGATGTACCTGCCCCAAGGGCTGGCTTTGGCGGTAGTGGTGGAGTTGGCTCCACTTTCAGCGGGCTTGATGGCGGCAGGCAGATCAGGTGCTAGCTTGGCTGCGGAATTGGCGGCAATGCGGGTGAGTGAGCAGCTGGATGCCTTGGGGGTTCTGGGCCGAGACCCGGCAAAGGTGCTGGTGGCGCCCCGAATCACTGCTTTAATGATAGCTCTTCCTTTGCTGACAGGGGTGATAGCTTTAGCGGCCCTTGGTTCCGCCGGCTTGGCAGAATCCATGTCAGGCGGATTGACCCATACCCGGTTTTGGGATGAGGCTTGGCGGGTGGTTCGATTAAGGGATTTATTGCCTTCTCTTGGTAAAACAGTGGTTTTTGGGTGGTTGGTAGCCATTCTTGCCTGTTTTCATGGGATTCACGCCGGTGAAGGAACCGAAGGGGTTGGTCGTGCGGCCACCCGGGGCGTCGTGAGCGGCATAGTCGGGGTTTTACTGGCGAATGTGGTTCTGGTGAAGCTGATTCAAATGCTTTTGCCCAACTAACTTTTGGCCCTGCTTGGCGTGGATAGGTTTCCCCATTACGATGAGTTTTTGTTTGGTCATCGCCCTCGTAGCTCAACTGGATAGAGCAGCGGATTTCTACTCCGCAGGTTATGGGTTCGATTCCCGTCGAGGGTAGTTTCAATTTTTTTGCTGGAAAAATTTGTTTCGCGCCTTCAATTGTAATGAGGGCAGTTAAAATTGGTTAAGTGGGTTTGGAAATGGACCGGCTTTATGGCCGGGAATTATTCCATTATAAATTGGTCGCAATAGTGATTTTTTCAGGGTGAGTTTAATCGAACACAGCCTTGGGAGAGGGCACCTTGTCAAAGGCTGGAAAATAGCAATAAATCAGAATCAGCATGATGACCCAATGGCACCAGCAACAAAAGAACCTTAGATGACGATAACTGCTACTTTTTACTCACTACCCGGCGTTGTTGACGGATTGGGCAACAACAAGTTTTTGATTTCCACATGAGGGGAGTGAAACGGACTGAGATGATGGTTTGGTTTTTATGTAGAAGTGCAAAAACACTAAGACCATGGTTGCCGTCGGTTGTTTCGTTGGGGAACTCCTTGTCCTGATTTTGTAGATACTTAAAAAATACCAGTGCCGTTTGAATTTATTGATTTGACTGCATAATTTTCCACAAATGGTTAAATCGCTTGTGTTAATTAGAAACCCCGGATATTTATGATTTTGGCTTGATAAGTTTGAATTAGGGGAAAAGCCATGGCGAACTACCAAATTGAAGATGTGGAAGGTATTGGCCCAGTACGCGGGGAGCTCCTGCGAAAGGCTGGTATCAAGGATTCTGACAAGTTGTTGGCTGCGTGCAAAACCCCTAAGAAGCGTGAGGAGCTATCGGCCAAGACTGGTATTTCCCATGGCATCATCTTGAAGTTGGCTAACCGGGTTGACCTCTACCGTGTAGACGGTATTGGCTCGGAATATTCCGACCTTTTGGAAAGCTCCGGTGTCGATACGGTTGTTGAGTTGGCTACCCGCAAGGCGGAAAACCTTTTGCAAACGTTGACTAAGGTCAACAAGGAAAAAAATAAAACCCGTCGAACACCCAATTTGGCTGAAGTGACAGGCTGGATTCAGAAGGCGAAGAAATTGCCCCGGGTTTTGGAATACTAAACCCCACCCAATTGCTTGAATTCATGTTTTCATGGCGAAAGGTCGGGCTAGTAGCCCGGCCTTTTTTCACAAACGCAAAAATTATTAAAACCATTAAAGCTTGCTTGTTCAACTGTTGAAATAGGTACTAGCCACTGCCCAGTTTGGGCAGTGGTTCGAGGGTGATTCGAGCGTTTGCTTTTGCATTTAGTTTGGGGCAGAGGCCTGCGACTTACCCGGAGTTTACATGGAGCCCTTGGCCAAGACTGTGGTGGCAAATCGTATTCAGGCGCTTTTGGCGGTAGCCGAGGGCCATTGGGGCCGACCATTCCCTGAGCCGGTTATCACTTATGATTTGCGGGGGCGTACTGCTGGGCAGGCAATCTTTCGCCAAAATCGTATTCGCATCAACCGGGTATTGCTGGAAAACAATTTCGATGCTTTTATCAAGCAAACTGTCGGCCATGAGCTGGCACATTTGGTTTGCTGGCAATTATATGGGCCACGGGCCAAGGCACACGGGGCGGAGTGGAAAAAAGTAATGGGCGTTTTGGGCCTTCCCCCCCTGCGTTGTCACACATTCGACACTTCGAAAAGCGTGGCTCGCCGGCCGTTACCGACCTTTCCTTACGCATGCCGCTGCAGGGTGCGGCAATTAACCAGCATTCGCCATCGCCGGATGCTGGCAAAACCAGAGTATTACAAATGCACCCAGTGCCAAGAAGCCCTCAGGCCGGCCGCATGAATTTCCCCAGGGGCATTGCCCGTTGCGTGGCAACCATGGAGATGCGAAACTTTTAAAGTCAGATCCTCTGGATGAAACCTGTTTTCAAAAGGCGAAGAAACATGATTGCCCACTCTCGAACGCTTGCGGTTTTGGTTGGAGCCATAATTGGCCTCAAAGGTTGGGCCGCCGATACCATCACGCACTCTTTTCTTGCAGCAGGCGGGCAAACTTACATTGTCAATGGCGATGGAAAAACAGCTTGGAATCTTGGTGAATCCACCCGGGATGGCTGGGTTTTGGATAATGGCAATTTGTTACTGGCCATGTCGAAAAGTGCCAATTTTCCTGGTGGCGGCGTTCGGGAAATCACTCGCGACGGGAAGGTTGTTTTCGAATACAAAGGAACCCAGTCCGAGGTGAACACTGTTCAGGCTTTGCCGGGTGGTCGCTACCTGCTTGGGGAAGCCGGTTCCAAACCCCGCTTACTGGAGATCGACAGGGATGGCAAAACAGTTGCCGAGGTGCCCCTCCAGGCCCAAACCAAAGACCACCACCTGCAAACCCGCATGTCGCGCAAGTTGCCAAATGGCAATTACTTGGTCCCTCAACTGCTTGATCGCGTGGTGCGTGAATACACAGCGGAAGGCAAAATTGTTTGGGAACTGAAAACTCCAAATATGCCATTCACAGCGATTCGCTTACCCGATGGCAATACCTTGATAGGCTGCACCTTGGGCGACTTGGTGATTGAGGTGGACGCCAAAGGCAACGAAGTATGGCGTGTTACGAATGAGGATTTGCCTGGAAAACCAATCAATGATGCGTGTGGGGAGCAAAGGCTAAAAAGTGGCAACACAGTCATTACAAGCCACCATAATTCAGCGGGCCAAACCAAGCTGACCGAGGTGACCCGCGACAAAAAAATTGTCTGGAAACACACCGATGATCGCAAGGCCGGCATTCATCATTTTCAAATACTCGATACCAATGGAACTAGTGAAGGGGCAAACCCCCTCAAATAGGGGGTGGTGGTTGGTCGCCTGCCCAGTTTTCCGTCTCGAATGCCTGTTGGTCGCGTTGTCTTTGTAAGTGTGCCGCCCATCTGCCAAATATTCCTGCTGGTGAACTGGAAGGCCCGGGCTGACGGTTTTTAGCATTTTCATCGCGATTTTGGGCAACAACTGCAACAGTCTGATTTGGTTAGCCTTGTTCAGCCCTTGGCCAGAAAGATGCACTTCGCTGGTCCATTGGGAAAAATCATAGGCTTGGCCTTGAGCCTCTTGGTTGCCAGCTAGAAGCCAGCCGTCCAGCCCATGACGGGTGCCAGGGACGCAAGCTACCATTGGACCGGGCAAGCTTGGGCTTTCCTTGAATCCAGCAACTGTCGGGAAACTGGCTGAAAGCCCAGTCCGGCAAACCTGCGCACACAGTCCTCACCTGCCATGTGGCAAGGTTTTTGGCAGGTCGGGAATACCCTGCAGGAAGATCGCCAAGGAGGAATGGGACAGGTAGCCGTCCAGGATGTAGTCGAGCCAGAAGGTCCGGTTGGGGCCGAATTTCATCAGTTGCTCCAAGGTGGTCGGGCTTATGCCTTGCCTTCCCCTGGCCAGTTGCCTGCGGATGAATTGAACCCAGTCTTCCGGTTCGGTGCCGACAACATAAGGGGAGGTGACGGCTAGGTGCGGTCCCTTGGACCCCGTTTCGGAGGGCGGGAGAATCCGAATTAGCCAAAGGTCGCCTGCGGCGCCCATGTAGCCGGAGCTGACGAGGCAGTTGTACTCGTCAGCGGTTTGGAGTTCACGCAGGCGGACGGTCCCTCCGGCACTGCCGAGATTTTGGCAAAGGTGCATGCGGGACTCGTTGAGGTGGACCAGGACATGCTTTTCCGGGGCGGTGAGACGGAAATGGTCGGCGGCGAGTTCGAATAATTTTCCGAGGGTTTCCTTGCCAGTGAATTTCGGGGAATCCAACTCCAGGTCGTGGAAGGCCCAAAGTGTGAAGAAACTCTGGGTGACCGGGCTCATCGGCGGCCAGCCGGGCATGTATTTTTCCTCGGCATTCTGGAGGATGGTCCGGAATTTCTTGGGATCATTGGGCAGTTGGCAAACCGATTCCAGAAAGGTGGCGACGAGGTTCTGCACCCGGAACACCAGCGCCAAGCGGGGATCGGTACCCTGGCGGATGATTTCCTGGAGTGTGGGTAAACGGGCTGTTTCGGTCCGCCAAGTCCATTCGACCAGGGAGTCCTTTCCGGCCTGGAGGATCTCATCGAAAAGTTTGTGGATGGTGCCCAAGAGGCATGCTCCCGAAAAAGGCGGCTGATGGGGCCTGGCACCCAAGGGGTTTACCGGCCAGTTTGGATAATTTTCTGGTCAGTTTCTCTTTTAGCGGAAAACGACATTTATGGTAGTGAGGCATGCCCCAAAATGAAAGGGGCCGAGGTTGGGGGAGGGTGCAGGATGCCGATCGAATATTGCCGAGTCATGCAAGCGATGTGGGTTACGGACCTGGATGGGGCGATTCGGTTTTTCAACGGGTTGCTTGGGTTCCAGGTGCATTGGCGGACCACGGATGACTGCGCGGACGATGGAAACCCTGGGCCCGGGTCGGGCGAGACAGCCATGCTGGAGGCGGGTGGTGTGGCGGTGCTGCTCGGCACCGGCAGCCACCTCGGCGGTCCCCCCGCCTTCACGGGGGTGTTGTACTTCCAGATGCAGAGGGGCGCGGAGTTGTACCAATCGCTTGTGGGGAAGGTGGATTTTGCTTGGCACCTCGAGCAGATGCC
This sequence comes from uncultured Planctomycetaceae bacterium, assembly GCA_903912515.1. Taxonomy (GTDB): domain Bacteria; phylum Planctomycetota; class Planctomycetia; order Gemmatales; family Gemmataceae; genus UBA6894. The sequence goes on along the minus strand of CAIWHS010000416.1, from coordinate 333 downwards.
CTACGGAACCCTGGAGTTCGGCGTGCGGGGGCCGGATGGCTACACCTTGGCGTTTTCCATAGAGGCGCCGGGGTGAGAGGATTTTCGGGGAAAATCTTGGCGGGTTTTTCATGCTTTGGGTTAATTGATTGTCGGTTTGCCTCAATGCATTCCAAAAGGATCGCCTTTCAGCTCCAGAATTAGAAGGGTTTATTGCAAAGTGATTTGAATCCGGGCAGCCGACCTGAATGGAGGTTCGGAAAAGGGGATCTGTTTTGCTTTCCAAGGCTTGATCGTATATTTTTTGATATCACATTATTAGATGGTAGGCGATGCGCAAATCATTGATCCGTC
>CAIWHS010000415.1 GCA_903912515.1 uncultured Planctomycetaceae bacterium | reverse complement strand
TTCTTTGAAGAGAGGGGCGATATCGCGGATGAAGCTGACAGGCTTTGCGGTGGGAGTGGCTTGGGCCATGGCCTGTTGGGCGGAGGCGGCCACTAAAATGAGGCCAAAAGCCTTGCGGAAAATACGCGAAAACATGAAAAACTCCCACAGCGGGATGGTATGGACAGTCAAATATTAGGCAGGACCGCCTTTTGTCGGTTGACCGAAGCGGCTTGCAGGTAGGCTGATAGCATTGTAAGAGCAATTCTCGAAGGATGCGATAGCCCAAAACGCATTGAAACCACGAATTGCGCAGTTTGGAGAAAGACTTGAACACCTCCTCGTTGGTTAGCCCAAAAACGCTTATTTGGGCAGGAACCCGCCTGAAACACCATTTTTTGGCGGAATTGCCTGAAAAAGGGCCAGTTTTAGTGGTTTTGGAGCGGGTCACCCCCGGTGAACGCGGGTGGGTTGAATGCGGGGTGAAGCGGAATTTGACTTGGCTGGTGGCCTCTGAAGAGGGCATGGGCCAGACCATGCCTGTGTGGCTTGAGCGGGTACGTCATGCGCTGCACTGCGGGCAGGCAGTGGTGGTGCATGCGGAAGACATCCGCGAGGCGGATGGCTCAGACTGGCCCATGGCTCGATGGTTACCCCTGGTTGTGGCTGAAAATGTGCCGGTTTCTACCCCGGTTCACCCCGTGCGCGTGGTCCCCCACTGGGGGCATATCGAACTCGATGGCCCGGGCACTTGGACGGCTCGCACCGATATGCCCCACCTGCCGCTGCAGGCAGATATTGGCTGGGGGACACCCTTCAGCCTTGCAACCCGGCCTCTCGAGGTGCGGATAGCGCTGGATCGCATTGGCATGCAAATGGCGATTGAACGGGAAAAAGCCGGGGAAATCATGTCTGCCCCCCGGCTGATGCTGCGGCAGGCCAGGAAACAGTTCAACGCCCCCTGCCTGTTTGACAAATCGGGCCCGAACGGTCGGCAATCGATAGGGCGCGCCCTGACAGCGATGCTGCTGATCGCTGACAAATTGAAACCCCTGGTGGAGAACCAGCCAATGGTGGGGGTCTGGTTGCCCACCAGCACCGCATCCGCCTTGGTGAATGGTGCGCTTGGGCTGATGGGCAAGGTGTCGATCAACCTGAATTACAGCGCCGCTGAAGCGGTAAACCGGGCGTGTCTGGATCAAACGCCGACTAAAATCGTCATCAGTGCCAAACGGTTCACCGCCAAAATGCCGTTCGACCCCGGCCCCGGCAGGAAGCTGATTTTGCTTGACGAGCTTTTGGCTGGGACAACTGGCCTGCAAAAGGCTTGGGCCTTTTTGCGAGCGCGGTTGGCGCCAATTGCCTGGCTGGAGAAGAAACTGGGCATAGCCAACCAAGGCTCGGGTGATCTGGCAACGCTGATTTTTTCGAGCGGGTCCACCGGGCAGCCCAAGGGAGTGGAGCTCACTTGGGGGAATTTGGTTTCAAACATTCAGTCGCTGATTCACCATGCAGACATCACGCCGCGCGACACGCTGTTGGCCTGCTTGCCGTTTTTCCACAGTTTTGGCTACACGATCACGCTGTGGGCACCTTTGGTCCAGGGCATGCGGGCGGCTTACCACCCAGACCCGCGCCAGGGGCGTGAGATTGGTGAGATGTGCCGGGAAGAGAAATGCACAGTGTTTTTGAGCACGGCAACCTTTTTGCGTTTTAGCCTGAAACGGGCTGAGCCGGGTGATTTTGCCTCATTGAAGTATTTGGTCTGCGGAGCGGAAAAGTTGCCCGTATCGCTTGCGGAAGATTTTGCGGCAAAGTTTGGCATACGCCCAGTTGAGGGTTATGGCTGCACCGAATTGAGCCCGGTGTCGAATATCAACCTGCCGAATATTCCGTTGCCCGATGGCAGGGTGCTGGTGCGCGATGTGCCCGGCACCGTGGGGCGGATGCTGACCGGATGCGCGGCCAGAATTGAAGACCCCGAAGCCCTGCGCGACATCGACCCGGCCCTGCAGGGCATGGTGCTGATTGGCGGGGCGAATGTGATGCGGGGGTACTGGGGGCAGCCGAAAAAATCGAAAGATGTCATTTCCAATGGCTATTATCGCACAGGCGATGTGGGGCATTTTGATGATCATGGCCACCTCACGCTCACGGGGCGGCTTTCACGCTTTGCCAAATGTGGCGGGGAGATGGTGCCGCTTGAACGGCTTGAAGAGCTGCTGCACGAGGTGCTCGCCACCACCGAACGGGCCTGCGCGGTCGCCTGCGTGCCTGATAGCAGCCGTGGCGAGCGGGTGGTGGTTTTGTATTTGAAGCCCATGGTTGACCCGCTTGTTCCCGGGCTGTCAGACTGGGTGAAGAAGCTGGCCGCCACAGGGATACCAGCGCTTTGGGTACCTAGCGCGCGGGACTTTTTTGTGGTGGATGAAATACCAACTTTGGGCAGCGGCAAACTCGACCTGCAGGGCCTGCGCAAGGCGGCATTGGAAATCACTGGAACAAGCCCATGACTTCTGAAGAGAGTGCGGAGGGTTGGGAGTTGCCGGCACAGAAGCTGGGCCCCCTGCCCTTACGCGTGGTTTTGGTGGGAACCGAATATGCGGGCAACTTGGGCTCTGTGGCCCGGGTGATGCGCAATATGGGTACCGATGACTTGGTGCTGGTGCGGCCCAAGGCCAATCCCAGCGATGCCCAGGCGTTGCGCATGGCGGTGCATGCCGGAGAAATTTTGGACAAGGCCCGGGTGGTTGGCACCTTGTCCGAAGCGTTGGCCGATTGCTCGGAGGCTGCAGCGACAGCCGCCCGCATTGAGGGGCCCATTCGGCAGATAAAAAAAGGCTTCCCCCGCGACATTATTCCCGGGCTGCTCTCGGCCGTGGGGCAGAAGGGCGACAAGAAGGTGGCGTTGGTCTTTGGCCCTGAACCAAGCGGGCTGACGACGCAAGATGTGGCCCTGTGCCATCACCTGATCAAGATCCCCTCGTCGCTGCAGTATTCATCTTTGAATTTGGCGATGGCGGTGGGCATTTGCTGTTACGAGGCACGCATGGCTTGGATTGCCGGTGTGCCTCGCGCGCGCATTGAGACTGAACTGGATATGCGGGGCCAAGAACTGCTGCACCGCCATATGCGCCGGGCCCTCGAGGCCGTGGGGTATTTGTTTGGCGACAAGCAGGAAAACCTGATGCACGGGATCAGCCATTTGCTGGGCAGGCTGAAGCCCACCAAGCGCGATGGTGGCTTGCTGCATGGGCTGGCCCGGCAAATCCTTTGGTATGTGCGCACGCACCCCAACCCAGACCCTGTGAAACTCACCGGCGACGACAGCGCTGATGCGCAATAATCGATGGACTGGCTGCAACCAGCTTGGACCCATCCAGCGGAATTGTTGCTATTGGGAATTGTTTGGGGAGTAAGCGGTCTGCCGCTCACTCCCTATTGGGCATTGCTTGGTTATCGGTGCGGTTGGCGCGATGGATGTCTTCTGGGTTGGGTGGCGGTGATGGTGGCGCTGGCGATTCAGTTCCCCTTGTTTCGGCTGGCGGGTAGCAAGCTGAGCCAAACGGTATGGTTCACAGCAAAAACGCGGCGTTTGCAGCCAACCTTGGAGCGCTTTCAAGCAGATAGTGCGGGCTTGGTGTGGGCCAGGTTGGCATGGGCATTGCCATTTGCCTTGGTGAACGCCTGGGCTGCACAGGGCCCATTGCGCCTTTGGCAATTTTTGCTCCTAAGCGGACTGACACTGGTGCCAAATATTGCCGGGGTGGCATTGTCTGGCGATGTGGTAGCCAACTGGAACCAGCCGGGAACTAATACCCAGCATGGTGCGATGGCTTTGGGCTTGCTTGGCTTTGCCGGCTTGGTGGGTTGGGCGCTGCGCAGGTTTCGCCACAAGAAAAAGCCCACGGCAGACGCCTGAATGATTGCGTATATTTCACCAATCCCTCTGTCTACCGCTCAATGTCATTCTAATTGCCTTTGGCCTTTGGCCAAAAACCCCCTGAAGCATTCAACCACAGATAACACTCCGGTTGTCTCACGGAATCTTGACACAGGGTGTTCCGGCTTCCTTGGCTAAATCGAGCCTAACGCCGGTGCGGCCTTGCTCACCCTGGCTGATCAGTATGTGTTCATCGGCATGATCCTGAGCGGCGCGGTGCCGTTCCCCTTCAGCAGCATGACTATTCGCGCGGTGGGCCGGGCAGCCTTCCTCATCGTCCAGGAATGCCGCATGCAGTTCCGCGACAAGCATATCTAGAAGGGCCGCAAGCGCCCCGAATATGGCAGGGTGGTGGATATCTGCACCTCCATGGCGCAAAAGGAAATGGTAGGCCCCGGCCTTCTGGCAATCTTTGCTCCCGTGGTGGTCGGCTGCCCCATGGGGCCCTTCGCCCTGGGTGGTTTCCTGGCTGGCACGATTCTGATCGGCCAGATGAGATGAAGCCCTTCGACGCGGAGTTTGTCAATGCCTCCCAAGGTTGATCGTCAGCATTTGATCGGCTATTTTGCAATGGTGACCTGATTCACTTGTGCAATCCGCTCACTTTTTTTAACAAGGCATCCACGGTGTACACTCATGGCAGGCAACCCCCAGGACGAGATGCGGCTTTATCTGGATGCCTCGCCCCAACAAGTAATGTCCCTGCGGGTTTTGATTGCCGCCCTGCTGATATTCCCCCTATTCATGGCAATTTTAGCCCCATTCTATAATCAGTTATTAGAAGGCAGTAAGCCAAGAAAGGCCCAAGCCAAGGGCGAAATACTCCCAACTGACCGGATGCCCGCCAGCCCCGCCTTGAGTGAGCCAGAAAAGGCCCAAGCCGACAACGAAATACCGGTTTTTGGCATCGTTTGCAGTGTACTGGCGGTGAGCGGGGTGGTTGTAGCTTTCTTCCTGACCAGGGGGCAGCGCCAGAAAAACAGCAATTTGCTCAATAGCAACGATGCCTTTTCCCCATCGAATCTGTTTATGCAAACCCAAACCATGTGGCTGGTGGCTGCGTGTCTCCATGAAGGCCCAATCCTAGTCAGTATTATTTTGGGTTTTGTTGGTTCTGATGGTGAAAACGATAAAACCCTGTGCCTCAGTGTCGCTGGCGCCTTGTGGGTCCTGGCTATACTGACCCTGCTGCCCACCCGCCGAAATTTGGAAAAAAACCTAGGCCTGGATTGATTGGCCCGCAGTAACGAATGGCCCCTCCTGCTGAACCGTTGCGAACCTTCGCCAGCACGTTTCAGCCATCTTGGGGGGGTGCCGGCTTTGCCCGGATGGCGGTCCAGCAATCTATCCTAGGAACCCTACTTATCAGTCAGGTTGGGGCCGCGATCAGTTCCACCCCCATCAGGCGACCATCAGACCCGCAAAAGTATAAGCCCAGATACGGAAGGCATCGTAAAAGGTGGTGAAGACAACGTTGTTGGACTCGTACACCACGCTGTTGTGCAGCATCGAGCGGGTCCCAGCCTCGGGACTGGCAAAGCCATGACTGTGCAGGTGGGTTTTCAGGATACCACCGTATTCCCGGTAAACTTCAGGCTGGACATAGCCCCGCTCAGCCACAAATGAATATTCCTGCTGGATGCTCCCGGCAGGTGCGGCATGCGTGATGAATCCAGCCACGGTGAAAATGCCGCTCACGGCAGCCAGCAGTGTCCGGCCTCGGCGTTGGAAAAAGGATTGCTTGTCCGTCGGTTTGGGGCCATCTCTCCAAACCTCGGCTATCATCACTTTGCCGTAATTAGAAATAATCGCCCATATGTCGCCTTGAAGGCGCCACCAAAAACGGGGAATTTCAAGACTGACAAGGGAAAGGTTTAAATAATCGTGTGTTACCCACATTGGGGCCCAGACACGCGCAGGTAGTTCAAGCAACTCATTCTGGCAGTCGGAACACCCACAGGCTAACCGGAAGAAAAACAAGCTCTATCCCAATGTAAATAACCAAGATTGGTGCCGGTTGACCATCGGCAAAAAGGCTAACGATCCTGCCTGCCACAAGGCCACCAGAAAAAATCACAATGGTCAATAAGGCACTATTTCGATACTTGTCGCTGAAAGCGGAAAATAGCCAAAAAAAGCCGAGAGCAAGATAAAGGCCCATCACAGCCCGTAGAATATGTGCGAAATCCAATGAAATTTCAGTTGCGTTTAGAAAAGTCTGAGCGAACCATCTGGGCGAAATGCCATACAGAAGCGCAATCATCACCACCGCGAAAAATGACATAATCAGGAAATACTTCTTGATCTTCATTCGGACCTCTCGGGCGAATCTGGCCTACAAGCATTTTGGATCTTAATGCGACCCACTATTCCAAGGCAAATCAAGGATAGGAACAAGCAAAATGCCTGTCATCATTAGCCATAACCATTCAAAATAGGCCCCAATGAATGCAATTATCACACTTGCAAGCGCTATTGCAGCCAAACGCCAAAGTTCTGCTTTCTACATCATACTTCAAAAATCGCAACCTTTCACTGGAAAGGCAATTCAGTTGCAGAGAATATAAATTTACCCTTTGTGTGTGGGTGAATTTGAGTGTGCCAACTGTGTCAGGTTACGAGCTGATTTTACGGTTCATAGTAAGTGTTTTGTGTCCCTTAACAGATCGCGTCAGGATAGTTTGATTTTTACCCTGCCCCAGAGCCAGAACAATTAGGTAGAACCTACTTTGTTGCAAACTTCGTCTCATGATTGAGGGCAACCGTGAAACAAAACAAGCCAATAAACAGAATCCCAATCAGGTGTAGTCCCATGGCAATTCCCTTGTTCAGCCCATCAGGTTGTGGGCCAATCATTCATTCCCTTATTTGCTCCGCTCGTACTTGTAGCAGATGGTCCCCTCAGCCAGGGTTATCTTCTGGATTGATTTGAGGAGTTCCGCCCGATTCACATTCATGAAGCCGAATTTGGGCTCCTCGGATAGGGCGTAAAAGGTGATGTTGTATTCCTTGACACCAAGCCCCTTCGATTTCATCGGGTCGTATTCTTGTCGATTCTTGTCGTTGTAGCCGACCACCCCCAACATCCTTGGAGCCTTCATCAAAGCCTGTGACATAAGCTGGCATGTTGTAAACAACCTAGTAGGATACTCTGTCAGTTTTATGATGCTTTCTCATTGGCTCAAACCTCGATCATTCAAACCAACTGGGTAAATCCTAAATTTTTGAGATTTCAATGAACGTCTTTGAATCCAGCACAGGCGTTCGCGAAATCCTCCTGCAAATCCGCGAAGGCGACACCTCTGCAACAGAAAGGCTTTTCGCCTACTGCCTAGATAGATTCAAATTGCTATCTAAGCGTATATTCAATACGCGAAAAGATCTGCACTTTTTCGAAGAGAGCGATGATCTTCTTCAGGATGCACTAATTCGCCTTCATTCTGCTGTCACCAACCTGAAGCCGGAAACCACACGCGCCCTAATGTCGCTGGCGTTGCAGCACATCCGATGGGCCTTGGGGGACCTTGCAAGGGAATTGCGCCGAAAAGCTAGGGAGTTGCCCCTTGGTGATTCGGAAGTTTTCCCTGCGAAGGAAATCCATAGTGATGGGGAACCACACTCCTTGTTCGAATGGCAAAACTTCCACGAACAGGTGGAGCAATTGCCCCTTGAGGAGAAACAGGTTTTCGACGCGGTCTTCTACGGCGGTGCCAGTCAGGAGGAAGTCGCCGAGATTTTGGGCATTTCCACCCGAACAGTGAAACGACGCTGGCGGGCTGCTCGAATGCTGCTCCATGAAAAATTGCAGGGTGATTGGCCCCCAATTGACTGATTGAACGGTTCGTATGGGTGGGGATTGTTCATAATCGAAGTGACCCATGCCAAAGCCAAACCTAAACCCTGACCAACTAGACCGCCTTGATGACCTGGTCGATGCCTGGGAGGCTTCCCAGTCATCTGGGTCGGTGATCGACCCCCACATCTTTTGCGTGGATTACCCTGACCTGAAAGATGCCTTCCTGAAGGAAGTTGAGGCTTTGAAGCAAACTGCATGGATGGAAAGGCAGGCCCAAGGCGATTCAAGCAATGCTCCTGAACTGATGCCCGGCCAGGAAATTATCCCTGGGTACACTCTGGAGGAACATCTTGGCTCTGGTGGATTTGGACGGGTTTGGCGTGCCAAGGCCCCTGGTGGATTCAGGGTAGCACTAAAGTGCGTCTGGCTTGGCTCCGATCGTTCAGAATCAGAACTCCGAGGACTCGCAAACCTCACCGAACTACGCCACCTACATCTCTTGGGAATGTTTGGTTATTGGTCCACCCAAGGTTGGCTGGTTGTAGGCAGCGAACTCGCAGAAGGCACCCTGGCAGATCTCCTGGCTAACACCCAAAAGGAAGGCCCCCCTTCCCTTCAGCCCAACCAAATCCTCGGCCATTTTCACGATGCAGCCGAAGGGCTGGATTTCCTCCACACACTTGAAAAGCCCCTCGTGCATGGAGACATCAAGCCAAGTAATCTTCTTGTCCTTGGTGGCCGTTGCAAACTAGGTGATTTTGGCCTGGTTAGACAGGTCACGGTCGGTTCACCCATGCTAGGTGGAGGCCTTACAGTCAGGTTTGCTGCACCAGAAGCCTTGCTAGGGTATCCCCTGCCCGCCTCTGACCAATACTCTCTCGCGCTGACTTATTGCCATCTGCGCGGCATCACACCTTTCGATGGTTCTGGCCTTGGGCTTGCCAAGGCTCACTTGGATGGACAGCCGGATTTGACAGGCCTGGCAAAAGCTGAGGCCGAAGTCATTGCCAAAGCCCTCTCAAAGAAATCAAGCGATCGATTTCCTAACTGCTGTGCCTTCGTCACCGCCCTTGAGGAAGCCGCCAAATCATCCAATACAGAAACAACACCACCCAAGGGTTCTAGTCACCTTCCAAAAGCGGCAATGGGAATTGTCCTGATGGCAGGCTTGGTTGCCAGCACCGGCTACATTTTTTCAGGCAGTAAACCAAAAACCGAATACACAGAGCAAACCAACCAGACTAATGATCCAGGCAAACGGGTTGATTTTCAAAAAGGGGACCCAATCCACTACAAGCTGGATTTCGCAAAGAATAACAACGCCAAGTATTCGTTATCAACAATTCAATGGATTTCACCAGTTGGCTCCAACACTACCACCGCACTTCCTGCCGGGTTGAGTTATGACCACCAGAAAGCAGTCCTCACAGGCAAAATGGCTCCTGGGATTTTGCAAATAAACGCAATCGCATCCGCTGAAGGGCAACCGGACATTTCCCAACAAGTTGTCGTTGGCGTTCGTGAACCAAGGGCCCTTGAATTACCATTTTCTTCCGAATTGAGGATTATCCGGGAGGGCGATTTTCTAGCTGCCTATGAAACAGGGAATGCCACTCCTATTTTCAAGTATGTCAGCGATTGGATCAGCCAGGCCGATTTCAAAGCAGCAGGAAAAAACACCCGACTTGTTATAGATTTGGCTGGCGGCAACCCGTTGCCAGAATGCAAATGCTTGTACGCAGGTGGTAATGGAACAAGCACCATTGTCCTGACAGGCAAAGCACCCAGCGGCCCCATGGAGATTCTGCATTCCTGGGCAAACAAAGGTGATTTGAAAATCAACGGAAAAACTTTGGCTTTCGATTCAGTCAATGCCTTTGAAATAAGCACCAAGACAGCCTTGCTGGAGTGTCAGGTCCCTGCTGGAAACTACTCCGTCAGCCTGGAATCAGTGAAGGCGCCGTCTGACAATGAATCGATTGCAAAGGTGGCATGCCCAGACCTGCCAGCCTTGTCCTGCCATCTGCCCAACCTGTTGAGACTGCGAGGGGGCACTTCGACGAACATCCGTTTGCTAAGCAGGCAGTTCAATTCTCCTGGCAGCCTCGATATCACCGGGTTTGGAAATTTTGAAATGCGCGGAAGCATGGATTTGGGGGGAGACTTGGACCTATTTGCCAACCTGGGTATGGACACTGCAAATACTATAATTTCAACCGGTGGTCATGCTACCCTGACAGGCCTCCAGCTAGTAAAGCTCGGCACTATCAAGGCTGGCAGGGAGATCGGCATTGGCAGTGCCGAGGGACCAGTCACTGTAATCAGCCCTGGCTCCAGCATTGAATCAATCGGATCCTCAATCACGGTGGCAGTGGGTGGACAGATTCACCTCAACGGAACCATCAAAGCAAACGCCAATATCGATTTGACCTCGAGGTCTTCAAGACCTGAAAGCATTTCAGTCATCGAGAAGGCACAGTTTTTTTCCAAAAACAACAGGATACTGATCACCACAAATGGTGGGGTTCAACTTGCGAAAGCCAGCCTAAAAGCGCAGAGTTTTGTAGGCGTCGACGCCAAGGCCAATGTCGAACTGGGTGATACGGTTTCAGAAAACCAAATCCAAATCAAGGCTTTGGAAACGGCTACTTTCTTGGGCAGGTTGAAAGGTAAAGCGATTGATGCAGACGCTTCATCCATTCGTTTTGGGAAAGGGTCAATGTTGGCTTTAGACATAAATCCAGACTCCGAAATCAAACAGCCAGCCCTTCAAGCCACGAGAAAAGGTTCGTCCATCGAATTCCTCGAAGGGAGCGAGATAGTCATTGTGTCCGTTGCCAAAAATGCTCCTGCGAATCTTAAGGATAGATTGGTCTTGGCTCGAACTCAGGCCGGCAAAATAACCATGGATAAAAATTATTTGGTGGTTCGCCCAGATTGGCTGACAAACGCCGTCATTGAGGGTGAGGAACTGGTTTTACAAGTAAATGGAAAAAAATCCAAGTAACTCCGACATTTCAAATTTGGGAATGAAAGAACTCTGTTTCAACATCAAGGAAGGTCATCAGATCCATCTAGTACCGACCATCTAGTTGGTCTTTCCCAACAAATTTCAAAATAAAGTGTGGAGTAAGCTGGAAAATTACTCGCTGTGAATAGCCGAAAACCCCAAAAAACACCTAGTCCTTCCAACTACACGACCATGAACCAGAATCCCAGATCCAAATCAGCTCAATCCGCATTCTAGGAAAGATTACTTTGATGGGTACGAAGCCTTAACGCTCGGTGATTCCAGCACCAGGCGCTATAGAGTTGCAGTGCGGTGTTCAGTATTACTGCAGCGATACCGGCCAGAACCGCCAAGTTAGTAGCCTCGGCTTCGCCGATGATGACAAACAACAACCAAGCCAATGGCCCAGTTAATGCCGCGAACAAGCTGGTCAAACCCGCGAGGACAAGTGCCGATTTCCACAAAATGAGTTCATCTTTTTGGGGCCGGAGCCATTTCAAACCAACCCAGGTAATGTCCATATCCATTATCCCGAGAATGAAGGAGTTTTTCATTCCTGCGAACTCCCTATGCAAGAAAATCGTCAAAATAGTTGATCCATGAAAAAAAGGTGTACCTGTATCCTACCTCAAATTTAAGTCCTAGCATTTTAATGGATTTCAGCACTG
>CAIWHS010000414.1 GCA_903912515.1 uncultured Planctomycetaceae bacterium | reverse complement strand
GTCATTGCCTGTTTCCGGCCATCGGCACCAATAAATGACGTTTCCTCAATTTGTGGAAACGCGATAACGCCCTTTTCTGCCAGGGTGTCCATGGTCCGCTTCACGCTGTCGTGTCGTTTTTCGGTCAGGTCGGACATTTCCTTGCTGGACATGCTCTTGTCATTGCCGGGGAAAACGGTAAGTGCTGTCATGCTGATGCTCCTTCGTGCTGGGTGGTGATTGACTTGCTTTGCTTGAACAATTCATTGATCGCCACAGCGACCTCATCCGCGCTCAGGGGGGTTTCTCCCTCAAAGGGTGGCCGGATGCCAAAACCTTTGCCTAGCCAAGTTGCGCCCTTACGGCTGCCTTCAGGCCAGTCCACAGCCCCGAGTTGCAGGCTTCCAACTCGCGGGCTCTGTGTTTGGCCTGGTCCACCGTTCCCCGGTTCTGCGCCCACTGTGCCAGGTGCGCCACCCAGCGTTGACATAGCGTGTCCATGGGTCATGCTGTCCTCCGCTGCGCCACTTGCGCCAGTTGCGCCACCGTCAACCCCGGCAGCTTGTCGCCGCGTACCTTGGCCTTGTAGCTGGCCCATTGCTCTTTGCCCTCCTGCCATGCGCCCAATCCTCGGGCTACGCCCTCGGCTTCGATGCTGGACCGGGTGTCAGGGTCCGAAAGCGGATTTACTGCAACTTTGACTGGTGGCCGCTCCCTGGCGATCCAAGACCTCCACACGGCGATGGTTCGGTCTTTGGGGTTGGTTTTTTGCACGAAAACCCCCCAAACGATGTCCGGGTTTAGGTCTGGCCGGAACTTCTGGATTTCGGCTTTGAATGAATCCGGCAGTGTGTGTGTTGGAAGACCACACACACTGTTTTTTTCTTGAAAACCAATACTCTGGCTCTGGCTCTGGCTCTGGCTAGTTTTGCCACTGGGTTCAGTTTCGGTTTCGGAAAATAACCCAGTGGGTTCATTTGGAGTTCTTAGATTCGCATTCTTGGGTCTTCCACCTTTACGCCCGTTGACTCTTGCTGCCTCAATTTTTGGCCTGGCCTCGGCGATCATTTCTTCCGCCCTGCCCTGTTCATAGCCACGGTCTGTCGGTGTGAAGAATTTGGCCAGCACCTTTTCGACGGCCTTCCGCTCTTCCTTGGTCATGGCGCGCGCGATGCGGCAGCAGTCGTCAAAGTCGGAAGGTAGCGGTTCTTCCAGCGAATAGTAATAATCCAGGAAACGGTCATAGATGCCCATTTCAGCGCAAGTAAGAGCGCCGGTTTTGGCTTGAATGTCGCCGATCATGCGTTTGTAAAAAATCACTTTCGCAACCCTTTTATGGCTCGATTTCCTATGGGTTTTAGGGGCCGGATCAGGCCTCCACGCCAAGTAGCCGTCTGATATCGGCTGTGCGCCAATGAAGGTGAGCACCAACTCGAATGGGTCGGATGGGGCCGTTTTCGCGACAGGCCCAAATTCGTAGCGTCTGTTGGGCTTTGTGCAGGTAATGCGCGGCGGCGGCCGTATCGACGGTCGGCCGGCTTTCGAACCCTAGGGGTACGAATTTTCTGCCCAATTCGGCATCCCATTTGTCGGAGTCGCTGCGGCGCTCACCGCGCCTTGGCCGGCGCAGGTCTGTTTCAGCGCTTACGACTGCTGCG
>CAIWHS010000413.1 GCA_903912515.1 uncultured Planctomycetaceae bacterium | reverse complement strand
GTGATGGGCACTTGGCGTATTGCCCTGATGGTGCTGGTGCTTGCGGTTTTTTCCAACTGTGCCGAGGCATTTTTTGGTCCCAGCCTGAAGTTTGGAGGCATGTCTGGTGTGCTTTATGGGTTGGCCGGTTTTACTTGGATGTTGTCTGCCCGGGCTCCCCAAATGGGGCTGACAATGCCTTCTAGCACCGCGATGCTGCTAGGTGGTTGGCTGTTGCTTGGAGTATTGATGGCCAGTTCTCAAGATTCGGCTCTTCGGATGGCTAATTGGGCCCATGGTGGCGGTCTGTTAGCCGGAATTATTATGGGCTGGGTTGTGGCAATGAATCAAAAAGACTGAAATTTGGGCAATTTTTTCAGCTATAAATTGGCTTGATTTTACTAGGGCCAATCGGTTAAAGCCCCCGCCAAGAACTATTTTCCACTCGTATTTGTTGCGGGTTGGGGCATGTGGCGAGCAGGGGGTGCGTGATGCGCTCGAACCGAAAAATGTGGCTGAAAGCCGGTTTGTGTGGTTTCGCCTTTGGGACCGGGCTGTTGCTGACCGGTTGTCGGAGCGGCAGTGGTTTCCTGTCTAAGGACAAGGGCCCGGCTTCCCCTCCACCAATGTGGCAAGTTAAACCGAGCGATGCCGCGAATGCGGCCCGCAAAGCCTCTTCGGATATTGCCTCGGCCGAGGACGGAACTGGAAACGCCTTTTCACCGCCAGGTTCTATCCAGCAGACTTCTGCAACAGGGCAAAAAAACCAATCGGCAGGACGTGGCCAATCGACAGGGTTCCAGTCTGCCAACACAGGCGGGGCTCGTCCTATCACTCCGCCGCCCACAGCCCAAGGCTCTGCCTTCAATACTGCAAGCCAATTGCCGTTGCCCAAAGTTGCGGGTGTTGTTCCGATTGGTGAGGCAGCGCAACCAGCAAGCGAAATTGAATCAAAAATCAATGCTCCGGGTCGTGCGGTTTCAATGCCCGCACCAATAAGTGCCGTCCAAGACTCCACAACAGCAGCAGACCTGCTTCCGCCCCCTCCACCAACGCCAAATGGGGCCATTCCTGTCATTCCGCCGAGTTTGCCAGTAACAGGACCGTCAACGGTTCCAGCAATTCCGCCTGCAACCGATTTACCTCTCCCTCCACCGGTATCAGGGGGTGAGGAGCCAGCTTCGAATCCAGTTCCGGTGCCTCCGCCTTTGCCGGTAGTTAATCCGAATCCTGCACCCAATGTAAGTGGCCCAGCAGTTCCTCCATTACCAATTGGAGGCAGCCAGTTGCCGCCTCCCCCTGGTAGCCCCACTATGCAGGGGTCGCCTCTAAGCATTCCGGCAGCGCCTTCAGCGGTTCCAAATCGTTGAAACTGAATCGATTGATAACAAGAACAACCCTTACGGGATTACCCGTAAGGGTTGTTCTTGTTATGAACCTAGTTTTTATTGAGCCAGCTATCCAACGCGCCTGAATGCAGGGCAGTAGCCACCAAGGCGCCAGAGATACCGGCTTTTTGACATGCAATTAGGTCTGCTGGGCCACGGATGCCACCCCCCAAAAAAATCTCCACCTCTGGGTTGGCCTGTTTACATTCTTCGGCAAGGGGCAAATGGCTCGGCCCCTCATTGCTACCCACGACTGCCAAATCAAGCAAAATGATCCGTTTGGCACCCATTTCAACCACCCGCTGAAGTAACTGCTTTGGCGATTCATCGGGCCATTCAGTTCGGTTTGCGTGGATGGGTAAACCTGCACGCAGGTCAACTGAGATCACCCATTCCTTTTCCTGACCTTCAATCCATTTGGCCAAATGGCTGGGGGATTGAACCGTTTCCGTGCCAGCCACTTGGACAATTCCTGTTTGGGGTGGTGGAGCAGTTGTGGTCAATCCGGCGTCAAGCCATAACTTCCACCCCCTTGAGATGGCAGAGTTCAACAAATGTGAGTTGCTGCCAATTCCTTTAATTTGGTCCAAGTCTGCCACATATGCCTGGCGACTGGGAATGGCCTGCTCAAGGGCAGTGAAAATGGTATCGGGATAGGGTGAGGATGCATAGCGGCCCAACAGGGGTTGGTAGTTGGACCTAATTCCCCGTACTGCATGAACAGCTTTACCACCCATGAGGTCGAGTACAGGCAATAATTGGAAAACCGAATTGCGCATGGTTATGCGGGCGGCGGGAAGTGGGGAGGGTAGGGTGCGGTTAGGGTGATGGCGCCATAGCGGATGGGATGCAGGAAGGTGAGCGAGCGCGCATGGAGCGTGATGACCGGCAAATCTCCGGCCCCCTCCAAGGGAATTCCGCCATAGAGTTTGTCGCCCACGATTGGCATGCTCCTTAGGGATGCTTGCAGCCTGAGTTGGTGCATGCGACCAGTTTCCGGTTGAAGCTCCACCAGGGTGCGGCCGGGCAGGCGCAACAGCACCCGCGAGTGGGTGATGGCATTTTTTGCCCCTTCGGCGCCCTCCAAGCAGACCTCACTGCGGGCTTCGTTGGGTACCTTGCGGATAAAATCAGTCCAAGTGTCTTGGGCGGGCAGTTCTAACTGAACCGGGTGGGATAGCCATGCCTGGTAGATTTTGGTCACTTGCCGTTCGCGAAACTGCTCTGCTAGGCGGGCGGCAGCCTTGGAACTGCGGGCAAAAAGCACCACTCCTGAAACTGGTCGATCGAGCCGGTGGGGAATTCCAAGGTAGACTCTTCCCTTCTTGTAGTAATGGTGACGCAAATAATCGCGGGCCATGTGTTCCAAGGCGGGAAGGCCCTCGGGAACGCCTTGTGTGAGCGTTCCAGCGGCCTTGTTGAATGCCAGACAGTGATTGTCCTCAAACAGGACCCGGCTGGAAACTTCCGAAGAAGTTGCCGGCTGGTCAGGTGGCTGGCTTGGGTTGATTGGGTCAGCCATTGGCAAGCAATTTGGCCCGGGTGGTATTGAGTGCTTTATCTAGGACTGTGTCTTTGAAATCTGGCAGAACCGGCTTGCGAGCGGGTTGGTCTGTTTTGCGAACCACATCGCGGTCGTTGCGCCAGCGCAAGAAATTAATGCGTTCCTTGTCCTCCAGCTTGACCTCGTAGCCCTTGTCGGGACTGACGCCCCAGTCATCGGTTTCCTTGCTGTCGGGGAAGCGGTGGATGTTTTTGCCGCTGGGCCGCCAGTAGCTGGCGGTGGTTAATTTGAGGGCGCTGGCGCGGGATTCCATCTCGATGACATTTTGTACCGAGCCTTTGCCGAAACTGCGCTCACCCACCACCACTGCCCGGGTGTGGTCCTGCAGTGCGGCTGCAAGGATTTCGCTGGCGGAGGCAGAATAACGGTTGACGATGATAGTGATGGGGTGCTCACCGGCAGGAAGCAAAATGGTGCCGTCGCGGGCCGCCTCATAAGATTCTTCCTGGGCGACGCGACCTTTGGTGCTGACGATTTTGCCCTGATCCAAGAAGAGGTCGGCTATTTCCACAGCGGCACGAATGAGTCCACCGGGGTTACCGCGCAGGTCCAGAATGAGGCCGGTCATGCCCTGCGACTGGAGGGTTGTGAGGGCCGCCTTCATTTCAGCGGGAGCAGTCTCTGAAAAATTGATAAGGCGGATGTAGCCAATCTTTTTTTCTTTGTCGATCATGAAATCCCAAGAACCATCTGGCAGTCGCTTGTCACCCAAAACACTGGGCACCTTGACAACCGCCCTTTTGACCGTGATCTCAACAGGATCTTTTTCCCCTTCGTGGAGGATGGTCAGGGTGACGGGGCTGCCCGGTTCCCCCTGAATAGCTTCAATTGAATCATTCATGCCCAAAGATTCGGTGGTTTTGCCATCGATCTTCAAAATGATGTCGCCAGCAAGGACACCGGCATCGTGGGCGGGAGTACCAACGATGGGACTTACCACGGTGAGTGCATTGCCCTTTTGCGGGTCGAATCCGAGAGACATTCCCACGCCGCCAAACACGCCTTTGGTCTGGCGGGCGAATTGTTTGTATTCTTCGGGGTTAATGAAGGTTGAGTGTGGGTCAAGCTTTTCAAGGCCGCCGTTCACCATCGATTCGACCAGACGGCGCTGCTCATCCGGGGTGAGTTCACGCACATAGCGTGTTCGAACCTCTTGGAGGACATCAACTACCAAGCGAACTAGCTCGTAATCACGGTCGCGGTCGCGTGTTGGGGCCGAGTGGCCCACCGCAAAGGCGAGCACCGCGACACCAAGGATTCCAAGTACCCAAGCAAGGTTGCGGCGGGCCATGGGATTTCACTCCTCGGAGATTGAATCAAAAGTAAAAACGTACAAGACCATAAAAATAGTTTACCGCAACGGAACCGTCAAAAACGAGCGCAGCTGGAACATGAAGAGAGAAAAGCAATGGCATTGACCCAGAAAGGGCTTTTTGGTTGGTATGTCGGGTTAAGTTGCTGGACGGGAGCGCATGGACGCGCGCGATTAAAGGCCCATTTTTGGGGGTGTGCAGGATGCGACCGCTGACCCTGGAGGACCTG
>CAIWHS010000412.1 GCA_903912515.1 uncultured Planctomycetaceae bacterium | reverse complement strand
GGCAAAAAAGTAGTGGTGTTACAAACCAAGTTGGGGGATGTAATACCACTGCTTGTATATGAAGCCGATGCGGCCCGGCCAACTTCTTCCATATAGATTCGGGGTTTTTATTAAGATCAAGCACCCAACACTGATCTAAAGTATCTGATCCAGCATTATTTCTAGGGAATTCAAAGAGCTGTAACGCTATTTTTCTACCCGCCCGTTGTCAATTTCGGTGTTCACTTTTTCGGTTGCCACCCCTTTATCATCCATCACTACTGTCCATTTTTCCCCTGAACGAACTACCAGGCTTTTCTCTTGGGAGATCTGGCGGCCATCAAACTCCCACACTGCCTTTAACTTATATGCATAGGGCAGGTTCGCCTCCAATGGAGGAGTCACAAAAAAGCGCTGTTTTCCTTGCTGTTTTGTCTTCACATCCTCAAGCCATAGGACTGCCTCGAGGGGAACATCAATTCGAATCATCGCAATCCCAGTGGATGGCCCTTTTCCATCGTTCTGTTTGTCGCCCGACTTGGGCAACACTGGTGCCGCGCTTCCTCTGGTATTACCTGCGAAATCGGTTGGGCGGCCTGAAGGACGACCGGGGGGAGTGCTGCTGCCATAGCGATTTAGATTTGGGTTTTCCCCTGGATAAATTGGCCCGGTGGGCCAATCCCCATCGGTGTTATAAAAGTGTGGCATTTGATCAAGGTAAGGAGTGCGGCGAGGATCGTTTGTCCACACCTTGCCTGGCAAACTATCTGGAAAATCGCCCAAGCTTGGCGTGCCACGGCTGTAAGCGTAGTAGCGAGTGTAATTTGATCCGCCATAATAGCCGGCGCCCACATCTCCGAAGTCGTAACCGTAAAACCACGGATTATAAACGCCGTAGGGTAAACCACGGTGCCAATTGTTAAAACCAAAAACCCTAGCCTTCCTTGGTGGACTCATTGGTCCACTTTCATAGGTTTTTACATCGGGTTGGGCAGCCGGAATGGCAGAAGAATCATCGGCCGAAGGTCCTTGGCAATAAGCAGCAGGGGCGGTTGCAGAACAGCAAGCCATCACCCCCCACAAACGTAATTTGCGTGTGTGTAAGAGTAATAAAGCCGCAAACGAAATGGCTTTGCAACCCAATTTGTCAACCATGGTGCGAATTCCCGGTGTCTGCACCGGAAACCAAAGGCTTTTGCCCCCTATTCCCGGTATCTTCTTCATCAGCCAACGGGTATCCGGTTCTTTTCCCTAAACCGGGCAAATGGCTATGAATTTCCGTAAAGGAATCGATAATTCCAATGGTGTGACGGATGCGCTTGGGGGGGCAACATGGTACTTTGCCAATTGGAAGATATGGGCATAATTTGACGATCATTTTTGCCATTTTTTTTAATTAAGAGGATTAATGGAATGTCTGCGATTCAAGACTTAAGCAAGGCCCACCATCTTGTTGGAAATATGCTGAAGGGCCGTCAGGATTCAGGTGATTTGAGCCGTTTTTGTATTGAAGATCACCAACTCGATTTTTTTAAGGAAAACGGCTACCTCAGTGGCGTGAAAGTGTTAGAGCCTGACCAAGCTGACCAACTTCTTGAAGAATTGGGCGGCCTATTCGACCCCAAGCACCCGGGGAACAGCCTGTTTTATGAATACAATTCCAATGAATCCAAAGACCCGTCCAAGGTTCTTTTTCATGCTTTGGGAGCTTGGCGAATCACTCCCGCTTTTCATGACAGCCTTTGGAATCCGGCATTTACCGTTCCTGCGTCTCAAATCTTAGGTGGTCCAGTTCGGTTTTGGCATGATCAACTTTTCTGTAAACCCGCAAAGCATGGCGGTGTTGTCGCCTGGCACCAAGATTATTCCTATTGGACTCGCACCGTCCCGATGAATCACCTCACTTGTTGGATCGCTCTCGAAGACGCCTCGGTTGATAATGGTTGCCTGCAATATTTGCCAGGTAGCCACAAGTGGGATTTACTGCCCATCACTGGATTAGCCGGTAACATGGAGTCCATTCGGGAAGTTCTGTCACCTGAACAGGCAAAAACCTTTGAGAAACCTATTCCAATTGAGCTGAAAAAAGGTTTCGCAACCTTTCACCATCCCCTTCTGGTCCATGGTTCCTTTGAAAATCGAACCGACCGTCAACGGCGGGCTTTGGTCCTCAATGCGTTCAGGGACGGCACTCGTTCCGATTCCGATCAGGAACTGCTGCACGGTGTGCCACCCATTCAGGCTGGTAGCAAGATGGAAGGGCAATTTTTCCCCCTGCTGTATGATCCAAAAATTGGAATGATTCAGGCCTGAAAAAAGAATATCCCAAGGTTTAACAACCAACTAGAGCGTTAAATCCCAGGCAGACCTATGCAAATGCCAGGACGGAGACTACCGGTTGATCGTCGCGGGTTTTTCGCCCAATGGGTTGCTACGGGCATTTTTGCCGGATCCACTTGTAGCGGATCATCGGAAATCAAAGGAGCCCCAGCTCAAGGGGTGAGCAATTTTCCGGGATGGAACAGGGCAAAGAGGGTACTTTTCCTTTTCGCCTCTGGCGGCCCAAGCCATATCGACACTTTGGATATGAAACCGGATGCGCCCAAGGAGGTTCGCGGAGCATTTAGTTCCATTCAAACTAGCATTCCAGGTTATCGAGTCTGTGAGCACTTGCCGTTATTTTCCAAGTTGGCTGATAAATTCTGCATTTTTCGCTCCATGAGCCACGACGACGCTGATCATGGAACTGCTTGTTTTCTAACTTTAACAGGGCGGTTTCACCCGCAAAAATCAGGCAATCCACCTCCTCGGCCTGATGACCCTCCGACCCTATCGGCTGTTTATTCCAGGGTAAAAACCAATTCCACACCCCTCCCTTTTTCTGCCGCCCATGTGAATGGACCGCTTCTCACTCCCATTGAACCGGGGCCCGGGCAGGGCATAGCGCAGCTTCCCGGTTGGACAAGGCCGGCAGATTTGGGAAACCCTTTTGAGAGCGCCCAAAAATTCCACCTCAACTCGCCCATCCCCTCGGTGCGGGTGGATGGCCGAAGGATTTTGCTTGGCCAAATCGACCAACTTAGGCGCCGATATGACGATCCTGGTGTCCTTACTTTTGATCAGCAGCAAAGCCGCGCGTACCAGTTACTAGATCAGCCGGGTTTCCGTAACGCCCTGGATTGCCAAACCGAGGATGCAGCAACACTTTCCCGATTTGGCAACCACCGGATGGGCCGGGGTTGTCTTCTCGGACGGCGGCTTCTTGAGGCTGGAGTTCCATGGGTGACGGTGTTCCTCAATCACTCGGTCCGTGGCCAAGATGACCATCCAAACGAGCCTGAATGGTATGGATGGGATACCCATAACGATATTTTCCAGTCGATGCGGGATGTTTTGTTACCCCGTTTTGATCAGGCGATTTCGGCACTAATGGAAGACTTAGGACAAAGGGGGTTGCTAAAAGACACATTGGTCATTTGCGCTGGTGAATTTGGCAGGGCACCTCTTGTTGCTGCCGAGCGCACCTTTGCGGGAACCTCACCGGGGCGAAAACATTGGCCGGCCGCCTACACAATTCTTGCGGCGGGGGCTGGAATCTCCCAAGGATCGGTCATTGGCCAAACTGACAGGCATGGTGGGCAGGTGCTTTCCAACCGGGCCAATCCAAAGGACCTGATGGCAACAGTATTTTCCAGCCTTGGTGTCAACCCGGAAACTCGCATCACCGACACCCTTGGCAAGGAATTTTCAGCGATTGAGGGTATGCCGATTGGATCCTGGTGGAGCGGAGCATGACCGCTAGGCCTTTCCTTTGGCGGTTAATCGGAATTTTAGGTTGGATCGTCCCGGTTTCCCTACTCATTGCCCTTCGCGCATTTGTTCCTTGGGATGAATGGTTAGCCCCCCTGCTGTCTTGGCTGGGCCAGACTGGGTGGATTGGCATGGTCTGCGCCATCGCAGTTTATGTGCCTTTGGGTTTGTTGCTGGTACCAGCTTCGGCACTTACAGTTCTTATTGGGGTAGCCCACGGGTTCTGGTCTGGAATGTTATGCGCAACCTTGGGCGCAAACTTGGCCGCATGGGCGGGATTTGCGCTGGCGAGAGTTTGGATGCTGGGAGCTGGACATACATCGCTCCAGCAACGAAATCTTATATTGAGAGTCAACCAAGACCTTAAGTATCACGAATTATGGCTGGTTTTGCTGGCACGACTATCCATTTTTGTGCCCTTCGGCCCGCTTAATTATGGAATGGGATTATCAAAAGTGGGTATCAAAAATTATATGGCAGGGACTTTTTTGGGCATGCTGCCTGGAACTGCCCTGTATCTTTGGGCGGGAACATCACTTGCTTCCAACCCAGCAGAAGCTGGGAACGCCCGTAATATCTTGTTGGCCTTGGGCCTTGTTTCCCTCACGCTTTTATTGGCATTATTGGGAAAACTAGCCCACAGGGCCCTTACCGGGAATGGGTCGGGGACTGGTAAGGCCCAGAATCAGGCAATTGAGACCTGTCATTCAGGCGCGGGTGCTGTTTCCAATTCAGACATCACAACCTCCTGAACCAGCTCCGTTCGGGCCATTCCCTTGGTTTCGCGCATCACAAATCCCTTGATGGAATCGGCCGCTTTCACTTTGCCTTTTTTGAAATCAGCCACGGCTTTGGGGTTGGCGGCAATGGCACGGCGCACGATTTCCACAATTTGGGCGGGATCTCCCATGACTACAAAGCCCAAGGTTTTGCAGGCCTCCGGTGCGGTCGAACCATGCTCCAGCATGTGCGCAAACACCTCTCGGGCACGCTGCATGTTCAGGCCGGTTTTTTGAATTTCCCGAATCAACCCAGCCAACCGGTCGGGACGGATGGGAAACGCATCAATTTCCGCATGATTCTCATTCAGCCAAGCCAT
>CAIWHS010000411.1 GCA_903912515.1 uncultured Planctomycetaceae bacterium | reverse complement strand
TGGCACAGCCTACGGCGCCACGGATGACTACGGATGGTTTGCCACCGAAAACAAAATCCACCTGCACGATTTCCACGCCACCCTGCTGGCGTTACTCGGACTCGATCACGAGAAACTCACCTATCGCTATGCCGGACGGGATTTTCGACTCACCGATGTCGGCGGTCACGTCGTCACGGACATCCTCGGCTGAGCCTGAAAACCCGAGAGCAGGAGCTGCAGATTCACGCAGATAGGCGAAGGGGTCAGGGAACGATTTCCGAGTTTTGGATGCAGGGCCGGATTTAATGCGGGCCGGTGGGTAGCGGTTCGCTGAAATGGCGCTGCTACCGGTGATGACGCGCCAGGTAGCATCGCCTTTGGGGGTTCTGGAGCCTAGCCATTCCCGCCACCGGGTTGGACGAGGGCGTCCCGACGAAGAGTCCCGACGAAGAGGTGACTAAGATTTCCCGTGGGCAATCATCGCCGGATTCGGAAACCGGAACGCACGCTGCATTCATCCAGGGTTTCCAAGGGTAGTGCCCTGTCGCTTGCGACGGGCGAGGTGACAATCCGGTTTCGCTGGTTTGCCCAACCGATGACAGCCAACCCATGACACGATAGGGGGCCCCTCTCAAACTCGATGTGGACCTGCCGGGGCTTGGGTCAACGATGGTTGCAGAACAGTTGGGTCAAATTCGGAAATAGTTTCCTGACCCCGTTCCCAACAGAAGTAGGCCGAAAACTGAAAAATCTGAAGTTAACCCTTATTGATTGAGGTGAGCTTCATTGTCGGCATTCCAACGCTTGCGCATATTGGGATCTTTCGAAACGGCTAGATCTTGTTTGATGAATTCGGCGTGGCCGTCGCAGAACATAAAGTTAGCACCACCGCCCTGACTTGATTTGACGTTTCCGGCATTGGTCTTGGGTCGACCGCTCCCTCCGTGCCGACTGCTGGGCCACTCCGATTGTTCCGGGCCCTTTGGGTCGCCGTCGTTAGGATCAATGGCAGTGTCCCAAGCCGCATCTGAACGGCTATCAGCGAGGCAAATCATATCGGCGGGTGCTTTCACGTGAGAGTCCTTGGGTTCAATATTCCAAGGCTCGTTACCCGTCCCAATATCGCCACCCAGCCCTTGATAAGGTTTGGTGAACTCATTGACCCCACCCCAATCATTGTAGCCGTAACAGAATCCGGAACTGGGGGTAAGAATGCTGGGTAGCTTTGTGGTCAGGCTATTAGTCCAATAGTAACGACTGCTTTCAGAAGGGCAGTTCCAGACAGGTAAATTGCTGGCAAGAAATGGTAAGAGCCTCCCTGGATAAACGACAGTGCCATTGGCGACTAGATAATGGCCCGGATACCGACTGTAATCGAGCATGTACAGCTGTAGAGCCAAGCCTACTTGGCGAAGGTTACTCATACATTTTGTGTTCTGAGCCTTTTGCTTGGCCTTAGCCAGTGCGGGTAGCAGCATACCCGCCAAAATCGCAATAATCGCGATCACAACCAAAAGCTCAATCAGCGTGAAGCCTCGTCGAGTCGTCCGCAGACCCAATGACAAAGTTGAATTATCAGCCTTGGGCAGTTCGGTTAAAAAACGTTTAGGATAAGGCTTCATGGATAAAAACGTAAACTTTAGGTTAAGGGATTCGAAACGATCGAGGGTCTTTTACGACTGGCAGTCAAGCCCTAGTTGAGGTCGAACTGATTTTCTTCGGTCCAGCCCCTGGAAGTGGTGGCTTCGCGCTGGGCGCGGCCCTCAGCCTCGACCTGCTTGAAGGCGTTGGAAATGCGCCGGAAGATCCCCAGGACATCCACCGCGTTGGGTCGAATTGCGCCAAAATGTTTGTTATCGGCGAGGGGTTGGGACTGAGGTTCTGAAAGGTTCTTCAAGAAGAAGGTGCCGGGAAGGTCGAGCATGCCGGAGCCAGGTCCTGAGAAGTTTATCAGCACCAGCAGCAGGCCGCCGAATGCGAAGGCTTGGACACGTCGTCGGCCTGAGAGACCGGCGGAGGGGCCAGTCACCGGGGCTGGATCGGTGGAGCTGATAGTAGTCATCAGTTCTCATGCGCAAGACGCATCCGAAACGGATCATTTTTCTTTGGATATCTTCCGTTTCTTATGCAGGTTGAATTAATAGGAATTTGCTTTTTGACGCTCCGCGATCACCACCCAAGCCATCAACGGCGAAGGCTTCACCCTCACAGGCTCCGTCCTCGCG
>CAIWHS010000410.1 GCA_903912515.1 uncultured Planctomycetaceae bacterium | reverse complement strand
TGTAGCAGATAAAATAATTCAAAGCGAACAGGCAATTCCTGAAAAAAGGCGGACGGTTCTTTTGGATCAAGTCGCCAAAAAGCGTAGCGGTCTTGCCTCTACAAGGATGACGGACTCGTTGGAAGGGGCTTCCACACTACCCAAGCCCAAGATTTCCAAGCCTGCTCTAACTGAAACTGAAAAACAGCAAGTAGAAACATCCCGTCAGTTGAGGGAGATCAGCCGTTTGGGCGATTCGGGAAAATCGGTTGAAGCCAATCGTCGTTTGGCAGAATTGTCTCGCAAAGATGCTGGAAACCCGGCTGTTGTTGCTGCCAACCAAATGTCGGGAACACGTGGGGCCATCCAAAATGGCCGTGATCTGAACACTCGCATCAACAGTTCGATGCTTGGGGCATTGAGAGAAATTGAGGCTGCTGGGGTTCCGATTGTTGGTGATATGGTGTTTCCAGATGATTGGTCTGAGAAATCAAAAAGGCGATCTTCTAGTTCCCGCATGAGTGAGAAGGAAAAGACGATTGTTAAGGCACTGGGATCATCAATGAGTCTCACGATGGAAGGTGAGCAGCTCAAATACTTTCTTGATGCGATGGAAAAGCAATTGGGTATTCCACTGGTAATTGATAAGCAAGCCCTTGAAACCGCTGGAATTGGCTTGGAAACCCCTATAAATATACGGGCAAGAAATTGGAGTGCTAGGAGTGTTTTGCGCAAAGTTTTTTCTGACTTGGGAATTGCTTACATCATTCGAAGTGAAGAAGTTCAGGTTACTACCCAGGAAACTGCACGAGAAACAATGGTTACTAGATCTTATTACATTGGGGATTTGCTACCGATTTTTGGAAACAACAATGTGGCTGGCTTAAACAATGTTTATATGGACCCATTTTCTCGAATGAACATGGTTGCGGCATCCCAAGCGCAGTTTTCACAGACCCTGACTGGAATTGTTGATTCGATCAAATCCCAAGTGGATCCTAGTTCGTGGGCACCAAATGGGCAGGGTAGCATTGTGTTTGAACCTTTGAGCATGAGTCTTATTGTTAAGCAAACTGCTGAGGTTCATTTTCTTCTTGGTACCACACTGCGCTAGAAAATTTTTAATTAATTGTGGTCGAGAACCCATGATATGGACACGTTTTTTCCATCTAATGATGGGGAGACAAGTAAGCTCTTGTTTCCTGGGGTAAAAGCAAGGTTAGATTCTGGGGAGCATCTAACCCTGAGTCGGGTCAACATGGAGCCCTTGGCTGTTGTAACCCTTCACTCCCACCCCCATGAACAGGCTGGAATCGTTGTCAGTGGTTCAGCCCGATTTGTGGTAGGCGGAAAAGCTAAGGTTCTTTTACCCGGAGATACTTACAGGATCCCTGGTGGTACACCCCATGAAGTTCACGCATTAGAAGATGGGCTGTTTGCCTTTGATGTGTTCTTCCCAAAAAGAACCGAATATCACTAATTCGGATATTATTCAGGCGGCTAATGGGCCTGAATCATTTGACTTGCCTTTTTGGCTCATATAATCTTCCACATCGACCGAATAGCGAGTCGAAATACCAGGTTCCTTCATAGTTATGCCATGTAGGACCGTTGCTGAAGCCATGGTTCGTTTGTGGTGTGAAATAAGGATGAATTGGGTTTTCTCGCTAAACTCTTTCAAAACTCCTGCAAATCTATCAACATTGGCCTCATCAAGGGCGGCATCTACCTCATCCATCAAACAAAACGGTCCTGGCCGGCTTTTGAAAACAGCTAATAAAAGAGCAACGGCAGTCATAGTTCTTTCTCCACCGGACATCAAGGACAAGCGTGCGGCATCCTTTCCTGGGGGCCGAGCTAGAACCTCAATTCCAGTGTCCAGAGGATAGACCGGATCTTCGAGGGAAAGCTCTGCAGTTCCACCGCCAAATATTTTTCTAAACAGATCCCTGAAATGTTCTTGAATAGCAGAAAAACACTCCACAAACTTTTTAGTCGCAATCAGATTCAGATTTTCCAAGGATTCAAGAAGATTTTTCCTTGCTCCTTGAAGATCGCTTAGCTGGTCGTGCAGCATTTCTTTGCGTTCCCCGAGGAGTAGAAGTTCACGGGCAGAATCGTGATTGACTGAACCCAAACGCTGGAGTTGGATTTGCAGTTCCTTGATGGTATTTAGGTCGCTGTCGCGGCTGAAGGGTTCGGCAAGCCAAGTTGCATCAGGTTGGATTTGATTGATATCAGTGATTTCCTCTTCGCGTAAACGATCCTGAATTTGTTCTATGCGAACCATATAGCGCTGTCGCTCTTTTTCCATACTGGAGAAATTCGCTTGCCGTTGGTTAATCTCATTCAATTGACTGGAAGTATCTTGGGCCAACTTTTCCAATTTTTGACGGTTCACGCTTAGGGAATTTTCAGCTTTTCGTTTTGCCTCCCGGATAACAGCCCAACTTATTTGGCTGGTGGTTTGGTTCATTGCTGTGGTGAGCAAAATTTGATCTAAATGTGCCAGTTGGGATTCCCGTTCCTTGAGGTTGCGTTGTTCCCGGGCTAAATCCTCACCTATAGATTCGATTTGAATCATTTTTTCGCTTTTTTGACGTTTTAGGATTTGGATTTTTAGATTGATTTGATTTGCGCATGCCTGAAGTTTTTCCGTTTCGGTGCGTGCATTTGTTTCCTTTTTGGCAACTTCCTCGATTTGAATGTTGATTCGATCGAGGACAGACTGAAAACCGGAAGTAGCTTTTTCAGAGGATTCAAGCAGGTTTTTGATTTCTTGAACTTCGATTCTCAAGCGTTTGATTTCTGTTTCCAGCCTTCTTTCTTCTTGTTGGCCGGCCAGTTGTTCCTGGTTGGCGGAATCCAGACTTATCCTTTCGCGGTCCAGTTTTCCTGCTAAGTCTGAGGCTAACTGAGTGAGATCCCTTGTTTTTAATTCAAGGGTTGCAAGGCCAGCTTCAAGAGTATCCAGTTGCCGTTTTTCCCGGGCAAGCTGGATTTCGTTTTCTCCGAGGTCGTATTCAACTTGAGCAAGACTTTCCCTTAAATCTTTAACTTCGTTCTTCCTGGAAAGCACGCCGCCCTCGACTGGGAGCTTTCCTAAAACGATGGAGCCGAATTCGTCGATCATTTCGCCAGACAGGGTGATAAACCTAAATGATTGCAGTTTAGAAGCAAGTTGAAATGCGCTTTCTAGGTTCTTTACGATAAGGGTTTTACCAAGCAAACGGTCGGGGAGGCCAATAAATTTGGGATGTTCGCAACTAATCAGGTTGGATGCCCTCGCCACCAAGCCATGATGGTCCCCTGAGGGGAGGATGGAGTCATCCTCAAGGTTGAAATTTTCAGATGGGAAGATGAAGCCAACCCGGCCCTGGAGGTTTTGGCTTTCTTTGCCAAGTGCCGCCAAAACTTGGGTTTTGTTTTCAGCCAAGAACCGCTGGGAGAAATCGCCAAGTGCAATTTCCACCAAATGAGCATACTCGCGCCGAACTCTGAGTGAGTCGGCAACTAACCCAATAACCCCATTCCACGCTCGATTCTTACTATTCTTTTTCAATTCAAGTACTGTGCGAACTCCAGGAGCCAAGCCTTCTTGGGAAAGTTCCAATTGTTCCAGAACCTCGAGACGACTGCGGATTTCGCCTCGCTCCACCAAAAGTTTTTGGTTTTGAATTCTTGTTTGAATCAGTTGTCTGGACTTTGTTTCTTTGTCTTGCCTGGCTGTTTCCAATTCAGCCATGGAAACGCTGGCTGCTATTTGGCCTTTTGCTTCTTCCGTTTCAAGCTTAGTAACCAATTGGCGCAAACGATCAAGGTCTGCCACTTGCTGTTCTTTTGTCGCTTTCAGCCGATCGTGTGCTGCAATCACCTGTTCGAGTGAATTATTCTGGGTTGAAAACTGGCCACTAATTTCGTTTTGACGCCTTAGTGATTCCAATTGTCTGGACCGGTTCGTATCGGCTTGCTCACGAAGACCAGAAAGGTTTTGCCGAAATAAATTATCGTTTTCTTCAGATGCGGATAATTTTGGTTGAAGATCCGCCAGGTCTTGTTCGGCCAGATTGATTTCTAACTCTGTAGTTTCCAGCCAGGTTTTGCCATCACGCCATCGAATAATGAGCCTGGCAAAACGCTCGCGTGCGTCTGTAAGGTCCCTGGTTAACCCTGCCCGCGAACGAAATCCGCCATCAAGAGATTTTTGCACCTGTTCCAATTTTGAACGAGCTTCTTCGGCTTGGGTGGCCAAAGCTGTTGCTTCTATTTCCAATTCAAATAAGTCAGGTTTTTCTTCGTGGCCCTCCATTGATTTTGGTTGGGCTAATATTTCATCAGGTTTGCCAAGAGCTTCCTCAATTACTGGTAAACGCTTTTGAATTTCATTCCATTCGAGCCAGCTCAACCTCACACGGGCCAAGCGAATGGTTTCACGCAACTCACGGTATTTTGCGGCTTTGGAAGTTTGAAGGTTAGCGGCCTGATGTTGTTTTTCGACTTCGCTTAAAATATCAACAAGGCGAGCGATATGTTGATCAATATTTTCTAGCCTTTTGTGGGCTTCTTGCCTTCGGGATTTAAACCGACTTATTCCTGCCGCCTCTTCAAAAAGTGATCTTCGATCTTTTGGTGACGCTTGGAGAAGCGCATGAACCTGCCCCTGCTGAATGACGCAAAATGAGTCCGAGCCTGCACCACTTCCCAAAAACAGGTCACGGATGTCTTTGAGCCGGCATGGCTTTCCATTGATGAGGTATTCTGATTCGGCTTGGCGATTTACTCGCCTGGCAATTCGCACTTCGGGAACGGAGAGGGGGAATAGGCCTGCCTGATTATCAAGCACCAGCACCACTTCGGCTTGGGTCATTGCTTTTCTGGTGGCTGAACCATTGAATATGACATCCGTCATACCATCGCCACGCAGGCTTTTGGCACTTTGTTCGCCTAAAACCCATCGGATTGCATCTACAACATTGCTTTTGCCGGACCCATTGGGACCAACAATCGCACTGATACCACGAGGAAAGTCGAGCCGGGTTTTGTCCGCGAAGGACTTGAAGCCGGACAACTCGAGACGGGTAAGCATAACCCTAGTTGTCCGGCGGCCATGCGCCCATCATGGCCTGGGTGAATGAAAAGGGTAGGACGGATCCCTTGGGTTTTTGAGATAACTTACTTTGATTTAATTTGGGTATTACTAGACGCAAAAAGTCCAGGAAGCGCACCGGGTTCTGATCCAGAGCGGATAAGATCTTCATCACTGAGATCAATGGATTTGCCTTGACGGGCTATTTTTGCCAGTTCTTGAACGGTTAGCGTTCTGGGTAGGGCATCCCTACGAACCACGCAAGAAACCGCCTTACCATGGTCTGCTTGCTGAATGAATTCAAGGGCTTCCGGATACCCTGCCCCCATAGAAGCCATTAGGCGAAGGATGTCATAGATGGCCATGGTTGAATTTCGCCGTTGAGGTTCACCTTGCCCTGGGACAATTCTGGTGATGCTGCAGCGTTCATCCTCCTCTCCAGCAGTAAGAGTGAAATCCCCGGCTTGGATCGAAAAAGGTGCCCTAAGGGAGGGGTCCTTCCCAAAAAGAACGATTTCCGCACGACGACTAGTAGAAACATGGACCATAGGAGCGGCTTGGGGGGCAACCCTGTGCAGCCAAAAGGCGTCATTCAGGTGTTCGCCCGCAACCGCATCCGCTTCGTTATCGATAGCCCTTAATGCACGGAAGGCACCGTATCTGGTCTCGTCATCCATGTCGCTGGCCAAAATTTCGCGAAGCTTGATTTGGCAAATTGCTTCATCCATCGAAGCCATTGCTGTGAAGCAATAGGCACGAAGGATTGGTTGTTTTTCAATGCAATGGGTCAGCTCTTCAGCGCAAGCAGGGCTACCAAGGTAGGCTAGTGATTCCGCTGAGCAAAATCGGACCAGATCATTGTCGCTTTCAAGTCCGCGCTTGAGGCCTAGGATACTTTCCTTTCCCAATGATTCTAATCTTAGGGCGGCAATCAAAGTATTCCGAGGATCCAGAAGATCTTCTTCAAGTTTTTGACGATAGGCGGTAATTTCTCCTTGGGAAGCAGCCAAGGGAATCATGCGAACAACCCGCAAATAGCGGGGCAAATTGTGCCGGTAGCAAGGAGGCACCTTAAGGGAAATCACTTGATTATTTTTAGCAACTGCTGGTGCGTTGCCGGGGTTTCCAGGCGAGGTTCCTGGAAATGCCTCATTCACCCGGTCAGCAACTTGCTTGGAAACTTTGGCAAGTTGTTGGTCCGGGTTAAGAACTAGGTTGAGGGGCATATCGATCATGGTTTTTCCACCGCCCCAGAGGCTTCCTTGGCGGAAACTAACATCGCCAGTTTTGTCGTCACCAAAACCAACAAGGAGAGGACCACCTGCTCTTGCTATGGGGTGCCCCCGAAGGGCCCCACGGCTACCTTGGTAATCGGGCTTTAAATTCTGGGCAAAATCGTAGTTATAGAGGGTGCATATGTGTAGGTGCCCCCCTTTTAAACTGGTTGCTTTAGTTCGTGGGGGTAGCGTTACCTGAACATCCAGCAAATCGTCCCTTCGGGCGCCGGGAGGGATGCTGGCAGAAACCAAAACTAATGCATTATCAGGAGAAGACAGTAGTTCCTTGATGTTTTTAACACCTAATTTTTTGAGATCGTCTTCCAAAACTGCCCGGTTTCCATCGTTGGCTGGTTCCCCACCAGTACCATCCAGTCCGGTTACTATGCCTACTCCCCCAAGGGGTACGGGTTCTGCATTACCTATTGTGCAAACTTCGCCCAAGACTTTGATTTCATATTTTTCCCGTTCAACTTCATCCCCTTTGCGTGCAAGTGATTCGAGCGATTTGATACAACCCGGGACTAACAAGGATTGAAGGGCTACCCAGCCCCCTGCAATGAGTAAACTGCGGCGGTTCAAAGGAATTCGATTTTTTGAGGGGTGAATCACGGACCGGTCTCCCTGCTCACAGGCTAACGCCTTTTGGCAAGTTGGCCGAATATGCGAAGTCAGGGGGGGGTGTCAAGGCGACCTATGGATTTAGCTAAGTCATTGAAATTATTAGGGTTCCAGCAACATGATTGCCATCGATTTTATCTCGAAGCTTGTGCCTCTGGCTTGAATGCCAATTGGACCTTCCAAGGGTAAAGGTTTGCGTCGGTCCCATGAATTTTCCAATGGAACTTCTTCTAGGACCTGTGGACCATTCAGCCAAACCGACACCCTATCCCCGCGCATTTTGATCAAAGCCTGATTCCATTCGGATACCGGTTTGTCAGCATTTTTGCTGGGAAAAGGCTGGAACCTTTTATTAAGAAATAGACCACCAGAACCTTTGGTTGAAGTTTCGGCAGGTCCTTTTTTGTAATCCCAAAATCGAGGGCCGGGTACCCCGCGAAGCAGAATTAGAAGGTCACCTTGTGGTGGAATTTTCCATTCCAGCCAAAGTTTGAAGTCCCGGAATACGGATTTGGTTTCAATGGAATGCCCTTTCCCATCAAATTTCAGAATATGGTTTTCCAAAGACCAGTGATTCTTGATGAGGGTGTTGGATTTATTGGTTTCCTTTTCCATTTGGGTTTTTGACAAACGGGATTTGCGATCTTGCTCTAGCCAGCCATGCCAATTGGTATCTAGTGGAATCTTAAGAAGGTTTTGGGCTGTGGTAGGGATTTCCTCATGAAATGGATGTATTGCCTGGCAATTCAAGAGATTGCATACAGCAAGCATTAGAATGACATCTTGGAATATCATTTTATTTGCCTTCGAACGAATTCTTCATTTTTTGAAGACCGATCAAAATCGCTTTTTGGGGCATCATTTTCCAAACATCCCGATTGAAAAGCTCGAGAGAAATCACACAGTTTGGTGATGTTCCTCCAATTATTTGGCGAATTTCATTCCAAGGGGCGGCACCTTCACCCGGGAAAACTCTATCCGAATCATTTAAATCTTTGGGTTGGGTACTTCCTGGGTAATCGTTCACATGCAAAATTTGCAGCGAATGGGAGCCAAGTTGGTTTAAACCAGTTAACCCACTGCCGCCCCTGCGCAAATGGTAAATATCAGCAAGAATCGAGGCTCCTGATTGCCCGCATTCGGAGGCAATGTAAAGGGCGTCACCTAGTCGATTTACAGAAGAGGAGAACCCCCAAATCTCAACTAATGGGGTAATTTTGGCATCCAGACAAAGCTGGGCAAGGGGGCTGAAGCGTTCTGATGCTTCTGAGAGTGGAATGTTTTTTTCTTGGGTGGCACCCGCAGGTGGGGCAGCAAAGCGGCGGCATCCGAGGGCAATTAATTTTTCCAAATCTTTTTTTAATTGTTCGAGGGAATTCTTGCGCTTGGTTAAATCGTTGGAAAGCCATTCAGGGAAACCAATGCAGCCCTCGATCACCAAATTGTTGTCTTTTGCCCATTTGCCCAAATCAGCAAGTGATTTTCCTGAGGCTACATATTTGTCCATGTCACCAAGCCATGGTTCTATTCCGTCGTATCCAGCTTCTTTGGCGATTTTTAGTTGTTGATCTAGAGGAAGATTTTGGCCACGAATGGTTGCAGTGTTTAAACAAAAAGACAACTGATTGGCGCGGATGGCAATTTCAACAGAATTGCAAGGCATGGCCCTTACTGCCGAAGAGGCTAAAAATGAACTAGTACCACCAATAAGAGCCCTTCTTGACATACCGAGCATGGCCGATTCCTTAAATTGCAAAAATGTCCCTATTGCTTATCAATCGTTTTGATTTTGTCATGGAATGATGCCTGCCGATAGGTTAATAATAAAAGTCCTACCCCCACGCGATCCGTGGCTTTGAGAGACAGCGATGAAAATGCCTTCTCCTTCATTAATTTTGCCAGCTTCCAGAATCAGCAGGAGATCTTTTCTGGAGGTGGGAAGTGCTTCTAGTTTGGGCTTATCACTCCCATCGCTGATAAAGGCTGAAGGGGACGGGAATCCAATTCGTGGTGGAAAGTCAAATAAATCAATAATTGTTGTTTATTTATCGGGTGGCATTTCACATATTGACACAGTTGATTTGAAGCCAAATGCACCCCAGGAAATAAGGGGCGAATTCAAGCCCATATCAACCATTCTTCCCGGCTTTTCGGTTTGTGAATTATTACCGTTAATAGCCTCAAGGATGGATAAATTTCTATTGTTGAGGTCGTTAGTCGGATTTGCGGATGAGCATAGTAGCTTCCAAAACTTGACCGGTTTCCCTATGGGGGTGGCCCAAAGGGATGCAAAGCCTCATTTGGGTTCTGTTATATCCAAGTTATTTGGTGCTCCAACCGCTAATTTTCCACCTTTTGTGGACTTGTTTCCAACCATGCAGCATCGCCCATACAACAGCCCTGGGCCGGGATTCCTTGGCCGGTCTGCTCAACCTATTCGGCTACAGCCTGCTGATATAAATACACTTAAACTTGAAACGGGCCAGAAGTCTGCATTGGTTGATAAACGAAACTTATTGGAAAGCATTGATGTATACCGAAACGGAATGGAAGTTTCCGGGGTAGACCTGAACTACAAGCGGGCTTTCGATGTTTTATATAACCGGAAAATTTTGGATGCCATGGATGTGACTCGGGAGCC
>CAIWHS010000409.1 GCA_903912515.1 uncultured Planctomycetaceae bacterium | reverse complement strand
TTCAAATCCTACCCGTTAAACAGCCTGTTGACCTCAGCAGGACGCAAATCGTCTTGTGGCCAAAGGGGAACGGGGAAAACTGTTCCGGAACGATCCAAAACGGAATATTACCAGAGGCCCGAGATTCTGACCAGATGGGTTGGAGGGTGAAAATGCCAATTAATGGCACTTTGCCAATCCACCAAGAACCAGAGCAGAGGGCATTCTTGGGCAATACGTAGATTATCGACCATTTTTGTTGGACTGCCCAGTTTATCCGGGTAGCATGGTGAGTGCGAATTCATTTGGGAATAAACCCAAACCCGCCTGATTTGCTGAATTAGCTGAAATTTTGCCAAACCCCGCCAGCCCCTAGTGGGCATTGTGCATGGAAACCAAACCCATGGCCAATTGTTTTACTTTTTTCAAAAGTGTCTGGATGCATCGAGGGATTTATCGGGTGTTGGGGGCAGTTTTGGGCTTGGCTTTGGGGGGAATGGCCAGTGAGGCGGTGGGTCAGAACCCGCTTCAGCCGACTGTAAACCCTTTGCAGCCATTAGCTTATAGTCGGAGTCAGGCTTTTGACCTCAATCTGGCGGGGAGTCTTTTCCAAAAGCCGACTGGGTTTTGGCTGAGCGTTCCTGGGCAGGTGGCGTTTGTGGATGGGGGTGCGAAGCCGGATCCGACGAAATTGACTGCCAAAGTTCAATTTGGACCCAATACGCCGGCTGGAATGCAGCTGATGCGATTGGTGACTAGTTATGGGATAGGGCCGGACCGGGTTGTTTGGTTGGATGATTTGCCGATTGTTCAGGCAGTTTCTGCAGCCAAGGAGCGGTCAACGGCCCAGGTGGTGACTGCCCCGACCTTGGTTCAGGGGAAAGTTGATGCTGAAAAGGCGGATTGGTTTCGGCTAAAAGTTGCGCCTGGCCAGACGCTTGTCTTTGAGGTGATTGGGAGGAGGCTTGGAAGTGCTTTGGATCCGCAGGTCACATTGTTTGACCTTCCGGGGCGGGAACTAAAGAAGGGGCATAGTAACGATGCTCCCGGATTGCAGGGTGACCCACGGCTTATTTACCGATTTGCCGAGGCTGGCGAGGTGTTGGTTCAGGTGAGGGATACCGCTTGGGCGGGAGGTGGGGATTTTCATTATTTGCTACGGATTGCGGATTGCCCGGTAGCGACCTGTGCGATGCCCCTAGCGGTGAAGAGGGGTAGCAAGACCCAGGTTGGTTTTGTGGGGCCTCGACTAGACGGTGTACCAACTGTTGAGGTTGAAGGCACTGTGAACCCTTATTTGGAGGCGATTCAGATCAATCCGAAGGGGGCAGCCGGGCAAGTGGGGACCCCAGTGATGGTGCATATGTCTGATTTTGAGGAGAAGGTGGAAGTAGAGCCCAACGACACGGTGGAAAAAGCGCAATTGATCGAGGTTCCCAGTGGTGTGAGCGGGCGGATTGAAAAGCGGGGCGATGTTGACCGTTTCAAATTCAAGGCCGCAAAAGACCAGCGTTTTATTGTGGAAGGCCACACGGCTTCGATGGGTAGCCCGGCCGAGGTGCTGTTGACAATTCAAGATGCCAAGGGTGCCAAGCTGGTTGAAACGAACCCGGCGCAGGCGGCCCGTCTTGATTGGAAAGCGCCGGCGGATGGCGAATATTTGGTGCAAGTGGAGCATTTGCATTTGTGGGGGGGGACGGACGAGGCTTACCGAGTGACAGTGACCCCTTTTGAGGCCGGTTTCACCGTGGCATTGCAGGCTGACCGGTTTGAAGTGCGCCATGATGGCACGCTGGACATTCCTGTGCTGGTGACGCGCCAGGACTATGCGGGCCCGATTGAAATTAGCGCGCGCGGGCCGGCGGGAATAACGGGAAGTTTGACCATTGCGCAGGGACAACCGGCGAAGCCCGCTGAGCCTGCTGGCATTTTGAAACTGAACTGCCCCAGCAATGTGCAGTTGGGGGCCTACCCTTTGCTAGTACTGGGATCGGCTGATGTGAACGGGAAGAAATTGGCCAAGGCCGCCAGCGTATTGGGGGTGATTCGGGGGGGAATGGCTAATCTGCCGTTTCCACCCCAGAGCTGGGAAAACCAAGCCACCTTGGCGGTGATAGAGCGCGCGCCTTTCCTGTTGACGGCGAAACTGGACCCGGCGACTCCGGTTGCCCCGGGTAAAGAGGCGACCTTGGTGGTGAATGTAAAACGAGCCACTGGTTTTGATGGAGAGGTGGCTTTGAGCGTTGCAGGGTTGCCCGCAAATGTGACAGGTGCTGCAGTAACCATTGCCAAGGATAAGACCGAGGCCAGGATTGTTGTGAAGGCTGCGGCCAATGCGGCCGAAGGCAAAGCTGCGCTAGTGGTGAGTGGCAAGGGCAAGGTTATGGATAAGGAGATCAGTTTTTCTGCAGTGTCGGTGGAGCTGACGATCAAGA
>CAIWHS010000408.1 GCA_903912515.1 uncultured Planctomycetaceae bacterium | reverse complement strand
GCAGCAGGTGTGGCAAACGCGCATCGCTGAAAAGCCGCCGCTGGCTGTGCCACACATTCACCAGTCTATCCAATGCCAACAATTGGCTGCCTCAACAGCATTTCCCGGACTGCCATCGTTCACCGCCAATGAGCAGTGGCAACCGGTGAGCGAGGACGACGCAGCGGTAACCTTGACTGATTTTCTCAACCGGCGCGGGCGTTGGTACCGTGGCGGTATCAGTTCGCCGAACACCGCTTTCACAGCCGGCTCGCGGCTTAGCGTTCACCTCACCTGGGGTACACTCACCGCCCGGCAGGTGTGGCATGCGGTGCGTGATCGACTTGCCAACCTCGACCCGAATGACCCCCATTCGGCCCGCTGGCGACAAAGCCTGTCCGCATTTCTGAGCAGGCTCCACTGGCGGGATCACTTCACCCAGCGGCTGGAATCGGAGCCCGAACTGGAGTTCCGCAGCATCCACCCCGCTTACCGTGACATTCCTTACCAGAACGATGACAGCCTCTTTGCAGCTTGGCGCGAGGGACACACCGGCTACCCGCTGGTAGACGCGGTGATGCGGTGCCTGGGGGCCACTGGGTTTGTCAATTTTCGCATGCGGGCGATGGTTGTCAGTTTTGCTTGCCATATACTCCACCTCGATTGGCGCCTGATCCACCCCTACCTCGCTGGCGTGTTTCGCGACTATGACCCTGGCATCCACCTGAACCAACTGCAGATGCAGGCCGGGGTGGTGGGGTGGAACGCCATTCGTGTGTACAACCCGGCAAAACAGTTGGCAGAATGGGATGCTGAGGGCCGTTTCGTTCGGCAGTGGCTGCCGGAATTGAAGCAGCTTTCTGGCGAGCAGATTGTGCATGGCGAGAGCGTTGCCAACTACCCAAAACCAGTGGTGGCATTCGCTGAACGCGCCAAAACAATGAAGGACGCACTGTACGCAATCCGTAAGTCAGCGATAGCTCAGGGTGCCACCCCTGCGGTGTACAACAGGCATGGCTCGCGCAAAAAGGAGCAATCGTTTCGCCCAAAGCGTCAAAAGCCAGCCCAGCACCCCAACCAGAGAACTTTGTTTGATGACCTTGGCACCGTCCCACCCACCGATTGATGGGCAAGGCGCCTGCCGGTTGGTTTTATGTTGGTTCCAAACACCCTGTGCGGATGCTTGAACGCGGCGTGAATTCGACTGCAGGCTAGGAGCAGATGGCCCGGATGGGGTCACCGAAATCGATATCCAATCGCTTGCGACCTGGGATAACCAGCCGGCGAGGATCCAAACCCATGCGGTCCAAAACGGTGGCATGGATATCGGTGACATAATGGGGCGATTCAACCGCGTGGAACCCGAATTCGTCGGTGGCGCCGTGGACAACCCCACGCTGGACGCCTGCACCATAAAACCAAACAGTGAAGCCATGGGGGTGGTGGTCACGGCCAGTGGGCATTTTGTAGGCGTCCCGGGTCTCGAGGCCCGGAGTGCGACCAAACTCGGTGCAGCAAACCACCAGCGTTTCCTGGTCCAGACCGGTCCGTTCCAGGTCCTGGATCAATCCGGCCAGGGGCTTGTCAACCCTGGCGGCACTGCGACCATGGAGGTTTTTAAGATCATTGTGCGAGTCCCATTCGCCGTAATCACTCAGGTAGACCAGATTGAAGCGAACGCCACGCTCGGCCAGTCGTCTTGCAGCCAGTAGACGGCGTCCGTAAATGGCGGTGTTAGGGTCATCAATGCCATACAGTTTGTTCGTGGAGGCGGTTTCGCGACCAAGATCCAAGGCATCCGGCATGGCCCGTTGCATGCGAAAAGCCAACTCGTAGCCCTTGATACGGGCCAGAACCTGGGGATCATCCGGGTAACGGGCGGCAGCAAGCCGATCAAACTGCTCAATGAGGCGGAACTGCTCCCGTTGCTGGATTTCAGTCAAGCCTGCTTCACGCGTTGCGAAGGGCAGTGGGTTTCCTGGATCCAAAGAAAGCTCGACACCGGTATGGCGGGGCCCCAGATAATCTGCAGACATGTTTTTTTTGACACGAATATCGGTGTATTTGCCCAAAAAAACGAACTGGGGCAGGTTTTCATTGAGGCTGCCCAGGCCATAGCTGATCCATGAACCCACGACAGGTTGCTGTTCATCGAGTTGGTGCCGCCCGGTGTGCATCTGGAATTCAGCACCGTGGTCGTTGTCGGTGGTGTACATGGAGCGGACAAAGGCCATTTTGTCCACTTGGCGGGCTAGATGCGGAAACCAGTCGGACACTTCCATGCCTGACTGGCCACATTTTTTATAACCCACCTGCATGGGGAATATTTTGGGGTAGGGCCTGGTGCCGCCAATGACATCCCGGGAATGTTTGACAAACAGCGGTGATTTGAGCGGATCTACAAAAGGGGTGTCGGTGAATGATTTGCCAGCATACTTGTTCAGTGCCGGCTTGGGGTCGAAGCTTTCCATCTGGCTGACACCACCGGAAAGAAAAATCCAGATGACGCTTTTTGCCTTGGCGACATGGTGGGGCGTGCCACTGGGTTGGGTCTGCCCAGACGCCACCGGATTGGCGCGGGTGATATTGTCTCGGCAAAGCATGCTTCCCAGGGCAACGCCGGCACAACCCATTCCCATATCAGCCAAGTAGGCTCTTCTATTCATTGCCTTAATCCCATGCGTTAGCGGATGGTCAGGAAATCAGTGTGGTTGAAGAGTGCCAAAATCAGGTATTCCCTGGGCTGTTGGCGGGAATCTGTCAAGGGGGTTGGTTTGGCGGGTTTTTCAGGGGCAGGATTTTTTGCCTCGGATTCGGCCAATTCGCCAACCCGCTTGAGAAAACCTGCCGAAGCAGCAGCCTCATCGGCGCTGGCATCGCGGCCCAGAACTTGCTGGAAGGCGGCGCGGATAAAAGCCTCATCGGTGCCGGCCTTTTTGGCCAAGGATGCCGCCAGTAACCGGCTCAGCCTGTTGGTCATGCTGCTGTTGGCCATGGCCAGAGCCTGCTGGGGCAAGACCGAGTTGAAGCGTTTGTAGGCCTCGCAGGGATTGGCCTCGTCAAACAGTTCGAGGAATTCGGCGCGGCTTTCGCCATGATGGGTGAGATACAGGCTGCGCCTGCGGCTTGTGAGCGCCTGGTCCTGGGGTATATCAGGCCCACCCACTTGCGGGTCGAGATCTCCCGCCACATGCAGCAG
>CAIWHS010000407.1 GCA_903912515.1 uncultured Planctomycetaceae bacterium | reverse complement strand
GGCGCGCCCGGATTGAGCGGGCAACATCCGGTCACCGGCGTAACTTTCCAAGAAGTTGCCGTCTGGTTGAATGCGGCGAGCAAGTTGGAAAACTTGGAGCCGGTTTATTTCACCTACGATGCCGACGGTAAAAAAGTCCCTCTGACTCCCGATACTGTGAATCGAGTGAATGATAATGGCATTTATTGGGAGAAATCAGCGAGCGGGTATCGGTTTCCGACGGGAGACGAGTGGGAGGTCGCGGCCCGCGGCGGACTCAAAAACCGGACTTACCCATGGGGGGAAGAAAGTCCCTCCACTAAGAACACCAACTGGGTGGTGGCGGATGGGTATCCAAATGCGACCACGCCTGTGGGTACCTACGCCAGAAACGGGTATGGATTGTCGGATTGTGCGGGAAATGTTTATGAGATGACTTGGGACACCAGCTTGCTGCCTGGTTCGGGGGTGCTGGATCTGATCAAGGGAAATGCCTTGGTCAGGGGTGGCGCGTGGAACCAAGGGTATTTGCCCAAAATCTCAGGCCTCGGCTGGGATCTGCCGATTTCATGGGACAAGCGCACCGAATACGGTTTCCGGATCGCGCGCGGTGCACTCCGCGATATGGTCCTTGTTGACGGGGGTACATTGCCTGCCAGCTCTGGGTTGGGGGCTCTGAATGTTCCGACGTTTTACATCGGGAAAACTGAGGTCACTTGGGGTGATTGGAAGGCTGTGCAAACCTGGGCGGTTGCAAACGGGTATCCTGACCTTGCGAACGTGGGTACGGGGCTGAGCGACAAGCACCCTGTGACGCAGCTGAATTGGTACGAGGCAATCAAATGGTGTAACGCTCGAAGCGAAAAGGAGGGTAAAGCGCCTGTTTACATGACCGGTGGAAATGTCTATCGGACGGGACAAGTTGCACCTGACGAAATTTTGTCAGCAGATGGCTATCGCTTGCCAAGTGAAAAAGAATGGGAATTCGCGGCACGAGGTGGCGTGCAAACGAAGGGTTACACCTACAGTGGGAGTAATGAGTTGGATAAGGTAGGCTGGTTTGCGGGTAACCCTGGTGACTCCGCACGTGAAGTTGGGAAGAAGCAGGCGAATGAGTTGGGGATTTATGACATGAGTGGAAATGTATGGGAGTGGTGCGGGAGTTGGTATCCGGGTCATGAGGGCTCGCGCCCGGTGGGCCGGGGCGGGTACTGGGACAGCCCCGCGTCGCTCTGCGCGGTTGCCTATCGCGAACACAACCCCGCGGAGCACCGCGGCAACAACGTCGGCTTCCGAGTGGCCACATCTGGGGAATATGCATTGGCCATCACCGCCCAACCCACAATTTCTACTGATGGGGCCAAGATCAGCGTACAAGCGGACGGAGTTGGCACGCTCACCTATCAGTGGCTGCGCAATGGGGTCGCAATCAATGGAGGAAACAGTTCACAGTTAACCACCGAAGCTTTACAGAGCGGAACATACGCGGTGGTGGTGAGTAATGGGTTTGCCAGCAGAACAAGTGGCGGCATGAAATACATCAACTGGCGATCTAACACGTATTCTTTTGTCCAAGGCATTTTCACGTGGCAGCAGGCAAAAGCGGATGCGGAGGCGAAGGGCGGGTATCTGGTTACAATCACGAGCGCAGCTGAATTGAATGCAGTCCAATCTCAACTTGGTTCTAATTTTGATAAGTCCTTGTGGTTAGGTGCGTCGGTTGCTCCAGGACGGCCTTGGGAATGGGTGACTGGTGAAGCATTTGTCTTCAACAACGGAGAGCCAGTTTCTTTCAATATTACCGCTGATTTAGCGGTGCCCGAAAGAGCCTTGCGAAAGTGGCCGTCATGGCGGTTTCCGTTGAACACTTGGGACGATATTTCAGCCTTAGCGAGTGCTAACTCTAGTATCGAGGGATATATTTTAGAGATCGAAAGAAACTGACCTGCGCCGAGGATCAACCGGTAGAGCCATCAATATCCGGTGACGGAACAAAAATCAGCGTGCGAGTGTCCCGCGTTGGGCTTTATCCGGTGGTGCGCAGGCCGCTTGCGATCGCGTTGATGGATA
Organism: uncultured Planctomycetaceae bacterium; assembly: GCA_903912515.1. Taxonomy (GTDB): domain Bacteria; phylum Planctomycetota; class Planctomycetia; order Gemmatales; family Gemmataceae; genus UBA6894. The sequence goes on along the minus strand of CAIWHS010000407.1, from coordinate 98 downwards.
GCAGCAGTTCGGGCAGCAGGGCGTCCGCCTGTGCGGCGCGTCCCTCCGCCAGAAAGCCGCGCCAATCCCGCAGCAATTTGATCTGCCTGTGATGCAGC
>CAIWHS010000406.1 GCA_903912515.1 uncultured Planctomycetaceae bacterium | reverse complement strand
GGGATCGGTAACTAATTCTGATTGGCCAAACGAGGCCAATATGATGCCAAAAACGTAAGACATGATAATCGCCTATATTTTTTTGACCTAAATTGAGTTTAAATAAAAAATCTAAAATTTCAACAAAAATTTAAGGATAACACTTGTTTTGTATTCTGATGGATTTAATGAATGTGAAAACAAAGAAGAAATCTGGTCGCGGCTGTCAAGTTGCGCACATTTGTTTTGTAACCTCGTGAAGTCAGGGTCTTTCTGAATTGCCCGGGGCTATTAAGCCTCGACCATTTCCAAAGCCTGCTTTCTTGGGTTTTGGTTTTGAAGTTTGTCTATGTCGAGGTACCTTTGCGCACTCACTGGGTTGCGGCGATATGTCTCAACCAGCTTGTTTTTTTTGTATCTCCTTTGCGGCAGCAACAGATTCCATAGCTTGCCAATCCCCAACTGGATGGAGCGGGTTTTTCATGCAAAACACCTGTGAAACTCACCATAACTTCAAATATTCCGGATCAGAAACAAATTAGAATTCCTCCAAAACCTGCCTGATGAAGCCGGGCAGTGCCAACCGACAAGGAAGTCAGACCATGCATGACGCGCTGATCCTCTCCGACCTGCATCTGGGTGCTGACAACGCGCAAGTGTCGCAAATGGTCAGTTTTTTAGATGCGGTACGGGCCCGGACACATGGATTGGCCACCCGTTGCTTGATCCTGAACGGGGACGTCTTCGATTCGTTTGATATGCGGCGGCTTTCCAAAACCCACTGGAAAGTACTGACCGCCCTGCGCAAGCTGACCAAGCACATCGAGGTGCACTGGATCACCGGCAACCATGACCCCGACAGCGAACTGCTTTCTTGCCTACTGGGCGTGGAAGCGCATGATGAAATGCGGTTCCAATCGGGCAGCAAGCGGATCCTGTGCCTGCACGGGCACGCTTTTGATTCTTTTGTGGAGCGTTACCCGCGCATCACGGCGCTGGCGGACGGGGCTTACCGGGTGCTGCAGTGGGTGGATCGCTCGCACCGGGTCGCTCGGCTGGCCAAAAAATCCTCCAAAACCTTTCTGCGTTGCACCAACAAAGTGCGGGACCGGGCGATTAGCCTGGCGGTCGGACGCTCCGTGGACATCGTCTGCTGCGGACACACCCATCTGGCGGAGGAGCACACGGACCCGGCAACGGGGATCCAGTATTTCAACAGCGGGTCGTGGGTGGAAAAGCCCTGCACCTATCTGGCCGTGCGCGAAGGTCTTGTTGAACTGCGTCGATTCGATCAGGAAGAGGCTCCGACACCCCCTGTCGAAAGCTACCTAACCCGACAGCCCAGCCATTTCCTTCCCACCCTGGCGGGGAACTGAGAACTCGGCCCGCTTTCGCCCGGTTTTCAGGCGAGTATCTGTCGGAATCTTCCCCTCCAACGAAATCCGTGTCGGTGTGGCGGACGCTATCGATATTCTCGACCACCAGTTTGAATACGCTTTGAGAGTTCACCGGAAACTGTACGGGTCTGGCGGCTGGAGGTCGGCCGCATCCCGGTTGGGCAATGAGCAGCATGGTGGATAGGGCCATGCCACTGCCAATCCGCCACCGCCCGAAACCATGCCTTTTCCAGCCCCCCCTCTGGATTTCTTTCAAGTCACTATCCGCCAATCCACCAAGAAGATTTGTTGAAAATGGCAGAATCAGCGCCCCGCTTGGCAAGGTTGGTGTTAAAAAGGTGAGGTATTTTAAATTAGAGGCGTTGCCATGCATTTTTTGGACGCGGTCTCCAGCCTCCCCCCCCAGACCCTTTTCTGCCTACTGGGTGCGCTCGCGATCGCATTCGCCTTTGAGTTCATCAACGGCTTCCATGACACCGCGAACGCGGTTACCACTGTTATCTACACGCGAAGCCTTCGCCCGACCCCGGCGGTGCTTTACTCGGGCCTGATGAATTTCATCGGGGTGCTGCTGGGTGGAACAGCCATCGCGTTCGGGATCGTCAACCTGCTGCCCGTCGATTTGCTGCTCGAGCGCAGCAGCAATGCCGCCCTTGTCATGGTTTTGTCGTTGCTCCTTTCCGGGGTCATCTGGAACCTGGGTACCTGGTGGATGGGTTTGCCTGTTAGCAGTTCGCACACGCTGATCGGCTCGATTCTGGGTGTTGGCCTGGCCAACAGCTTGATGGAAGGAAAAGGGGTTTCCGGGGTGAACTGGACCAAGGCCGCGGAGGTGGGTGCTGCTTTGCTCCTCTCTCCACTGCTTGGTTTTTTTCTGGCCGCGGCGGGCCTGTTGCTATGCCGTCGCTTCATCCCCGATCCGGAATTGTATGCAGCGCCAGAGCCCGACCGAACCCCTCCAACCTGGATCCGGTCGGTCCTAATTCTTACCTGCGGAGGCGTGAGCTACGCCCATGGCAGCAATGACGGCCAAAAAGGTATGGGCCTGGTGTTGCTGGTTTTGATCGGATTCATGCCGTTTGCCTACGCCTTGAATGTTGAGGACCCGACGCTGGCCGAGCGCACCCTGAAGGCAGCCGTGGACATCGAGCAGGAATACCGCAACCTTGGGCAAGAGCCAACACAGGCCCAGAAGGATGACATCCAGACCCTTAGCACCATGCTGGCGGGAATCCGTTCCTTCTCGGAACTTGAACCGGATGAACGCTGGAAAACCCGCCTGGCGATTTTCCGCTTGGAAAAGCAGACGGCCGACTACTTGCGCGGCAACGATGAATTGCACAGCCTGCTTTATCCACCGGTGTGCTGCCTTTCCAAGGCGGTAGAGTATGTGCCGTTGTGGGTTGTGTTTTCAACGGCTTTAGCCCTGGGCATCGGCACCACGGTGGGTTACCAACGGATTGTGGTCACAGTCGCCGAGAAGATTGGCAAAACACACCTCACTTATGCTCAAGGGGCGGTGGCGGAAATGGTAGCCGCGGGCACCATCCTTCTGGCCGCCTTCGCCGGGGTACCTGTTAGCACTACCCATGTCCTTTCCAGCGGCGTGGCCGGCACCATGGTGGCCAACGGGTCTGGTGTGCAGGGTTCTACCCTGAAGAAAATAGGCATGGCATGGGCATTAACACTGCCAGCCAGTATGGTGTTGTCTGGCTGCCTCTTCATTCTCGGCCGGGCCCTTTTTCTGTGAACAAAATTATTCGGCACGGCGGGCCCAACAATCCCATATCCAGAAATCTTCATCAAATTTTGTAATTTTTACCGGCAAGTCCTGTTGAACTACCCTGCATCCATTCCTTATGCGAGAGGTGATTCAGACCTTTCGACAGAGCGGGATTATGGCGAAGCAAAATTCCCATACAGGGAGAGCGATTTTCCGGGAGGGCGTGGCCTGCTTTTGCCTTTTGGCTTTGCTTCTGTCTGCATCAACCGTATTTGCATCAACACCCCCGGCGGGAGGCACTGAACCTGAGACTCTGGAGCCGGTGGCAGACCATTCCCAAATCCTTCCGGATCTGGAGTGGGAAAAACTGCACGACCCGGCACCGATCGCCACGGTGGCACCCTATCCTCCCCTGCCACCCAACGCGGTGATGGGGCAGTTTTCCAAGACTATCGATCACTACTCCAGCAATCCGGAGGTGCCGGAATGGCTGTCGCCTTACCTGTCTATGCGCCTGAGGGGAAAGGGAACCCTGCGGGCCTACGGTTTCGCGCGAGGGGACTGGTCCATGGCCTCCAGGCGGTTCCAGGACATCCAATTCCCCCAGTGGGTACTGCCCAACGATCCCAAATTTCTGGTGGGGCCGAAGCTGGTGCCGGTCACCACTGACAACGGCTTCAATTACGACCTGTACGCCAAAACGACACGGCTGGGTCTGGAATATTTCCACCAGCCATCCGGCCTTTTGGAGGGAGGCAGGACCTGGGCGCGGGTGGAAACCGATTTTCTGAACAACCAGAGCGACACCTCGAATTCCGCCAACCAAACCTCGAGGCCCCTGCTACGCCTGCGCTTGGCCTACATCGGCATCGGCAAAGGTGACTGGGATCTGGTGGTGGGGCAGGACTGGGACATTTTCTCGCCGCTTCTGCCGATTGTGGAGCAGGGCACCCAGATGGCTTACGCGGGTAACACCGGCGACCGGCGACCATGCGCCTATGTGAATTACGACCATGCCTTTGGGAACGGCTGGCGGATCCAGTTCCAAAACGGCATTTGCCTTGCCAACGGAATTGACCAGGCCGATTACAACGGGGATGGCCAACGGGGCAATTCGGAATACGGTCTTCCGGGGTACCAAACCCGGCTGGGCTTTGTGATCCCAACGGATGTGGAACATCAACCGGTGATGTTCGGCGTTTCGGGCGTGATGGCTGATGACTATGTGGGCACAGGGGTGGGACTGCGCCAAGCCCGCACCTTCCCCCAGCGCGGAATCGCGGCGGACCTGAGACTGCCATTCACCGACAGATTGACTTTTCAGGGAGAGGCCTACGCCGGATATAACCTGAACGAATTCCGGGCGGGGATCGGTCAGGGGATCAATGCCATCGAGGGCAAGGTGATCCAGTCTGCAGGCGGCTGGGGCGAGTTGGTGCTGCGGACCTGCGAGTTCCACCGTGGTTCATTGGGCATGGGCTTGGACAAGGCGGACGGATCGGATGTTCCCGAATTTGGTCGGACCAGGAATCTGGTCTACTGGGCGCGTAGCGAATTGCTGCTGGATCCCAGTGTGATTCTGGGGGCAGAGTATTACTACTGGGGTACCCAGTGGAAGGGTTACAACCCGGGCACCGCCTCGCTGGTGAACCTGTTCGCGCAGATGAATTTTTGAAACGAATGGCAGGCAAACGGTTTTTCTCACCACGCATCGCCTGTTTCAACAGCGGAAAAGTTGCAACAGGAAATTCTTATAAAACAGGCCCCCGCGTCGTGACGCGCCCCGCTGGCAATGGCGGAACCAGCAAGGCGGGGGACGCGGAGGCCAATCTGCAATTTAAGGGATTCGCGCTAAAAAACACATTTAGGCGAGTGGAATTAACTGCTTTCTGGTGAAAGTTTGATGGATGGCCGTGGCGAAGGATCAGGCGCGGTTTACCCCAGGCCGGCCCGCCTCGACCACAAAGCTGGCGCGGTTGGTTACTTTGCCGTCCGGTTTGGTGACATCGTCCACCATGACATAGTCACTTTGCCAGCGAGCGGGCGTGACTCGGCAGCGGACATAGCCGCGCTCGGTGGTGTGGTACTTGACGAAGGGGTTTGCAGACAGGAGGCGGTCGAGGTATTCCGGTTTCTCCTTGCCCTTGCCGCCGCTGCTGATGGAGGTGCCGACAAACTCGGCGGCCACCACGGGCGATTCCGGCTTGCGGTCATCCACTCGTAGGTCATTGACCCAGTTGCTGTGGATGTCGCCTGTCAGCACCACGGGGTTGGCGATTTTTCTTTCGGCCAAAAAGCGGGCCAATTCCATGCGCTCATGGGCGTAGCCGGGCCATTGGTCCATGCTGAAGGTGCCCTCCAGTTTGGGGTCTTGGCGCCCAACTGTGGCCATTCCCATCATCACTTGCTGGGCCAGCACATTCCATAGGGCTTTTGATGCGCTCAGGCCCTCTTTTAGCCAGGTTTTTTGCCGGCCGCCCAGCATGGTGGCCTTGGGATCGAGTGCGGCAGCGTTGATTGGCGATGCCCGGTCATTGTTGGGCTGGTCGGAACGGTATTGGCGGGTGTCTAGCACCAGGAACTCGGCCAATTGGCCGAACGAAACCTTGCGGTACAGTTGCATGTCGGGCCCCTTGGGCAGGCAGGCGGCCCGCAAAGGCATGGCCTCGTAATAAGCCTGGTAGGCGTTGGCCCTGCGTTTGAGGAATTCTGCTGGATCGATTCCTTTTTCCTCCGAGATGTCGCTTGCGTAGTTGTTGTCGAACTCGTGGTCATCCCATGTGACCACCCACGGGCAGCGGGCGTGCGCAGCGCTCAGTAGCGGGTCTGAGCGATACTGTGCATGCCTGCGGCGATAGTCGGCCAGAGACTTGATCTCGTTGCCCAAATGCTTACGCACACGCTTGTCTATGCCTTTGTACTCGTAGATGTAATCTCCCAGGTGGAAGACCAAATCGAGTTCATCTTGGGCCATTTGCGAATAGGCGGTGAAATAGCCTTGTTCGTAATGCTGGCACGAGGCAAAGGCAAAATTCAAGGCTTGGGGTTGGGCGCCTGATTCGGGCATGGTGCGGGTGCGGCCTACCGGGCTGGAGGCATCGCCTGCGCGGAAGCGGTACCAGTACCAGCGGTCTGGCTTCAGGCCGGCCACTTCCACATGCACCGCATGGCCAAAATCTGGTGTGGCGGCTTTTGTGCCCTTGGCCACCACCTTTTTAAATGCCTCATCTTCAGCCAGTTCCCAGGCCACTTCGACTGCCTCGGATTTCATGCCATAATCTTCTTCCAGCGGTTTGGGGGCCAGACGTGTCCATAAAACCAGACTGGAAGAATCGGGATCGCCTGATGCAACACCCAGCGTGAACGGGTCTGACGAGAAAGTGGGTGCAGCGTTGAGGCGGCCTTGAACCCTGTCGGCTAAGGCAGGCATGCCGGCCAGGGCGGCTCCCCAGGCCATGACCAAGCGACGGGAAAGGCCACCCTCGTGGCGGATCATGGAATCTATTTCGTTGAACGGGAACATGGGGTTTTCCTGACCGGCACTTGGTTGGGCACCAAGGTTTTTTACTAGTACCACAGGGTGATGCGGTTAGAAAACAATGACTGTTCACGGAAGAAATGATGAAGCTCCCAAAACAGCCGGGCAGCCACGGCTGTTTTGGGTTGATTGGTCGTTGCCAAGTTATTTGACTTCCAGCACGCCTAAGTCGGGTTTGCCCTTTTCAATTTTCACTGACAGGGGAGTGGTGCTAGGTTGTTGGGCAGCGACAGGGATTTTTTTTGCATCGGCCTGCATTTTTGCGGCCAGTTCCTCTTTTTTGCTATCAGAAATGCTTGGGTCTGATGGCAGTGAGAGCACCACTTTGTATTCACCCTCGGGGCCGCCATCGCCGGTTTTGTAGGTGGTGACCTCGAAAGAGCCATTCGCACTCACTTGGGCCTGCGGCCTGATTTTTTGATCTGGATTCATGGGAATAAACAGCAGGTTCAGCCCTGCGATGGGTTGGCCTTTGATTAATATTTTTCCCTTGGCGGCAACAACTGGCAGTTGGTCTTTGGTGCTAGAGTCTGCGCCACAGCCATGGATTGTGCAGAGAAAAAGGCAAACCAAGCCCAATAGGCAGAATCTGGTCATGCTCATCGATAAACCCCGGTTGAAAAAAGAAAAGGGGCGCGGAAAATCCACGCCCCCTTGCAAAACATTGAGCCATGGATCAATTGTCGTTATAGACCTCGCCATTAGCCTTGGTGACCATGGCAGCGAGGGTGCCGATGTTGATTCCCTCGCGCAGGAAGCGGCAAGAACCATCGCCCATGGTGACATTGGCCCCACCAGAGTGGAAAGCGTAGATTTCGTTGCCGTTACTGCAGTTGACGCCGCAGGGTCCACCGGAGGTCATGCCGTCTGCTGAGAAGCCATGCAGGGAGAACTGACCCTCGTTGTCGGCCCAGGCTGCCCCGGATGTCCATGTGTAGGAATCGGTGCGGAGTTTGCCTTTGGCATAGACTTTGGGGCGTCCGGCATCTTCCACCAGCATGATGGTGTTGGAGGTGCCGTCGAGGCACTCGGTGATATTGGTGTAGGCATTGTTGGTGAGCATACCACCCCTGTTGCCATCGGTGATGGTGAAAGGAATCAGGCCCATGGTGTAGGCGCAGACGCCTGTGATCTCGATGTTGTTCATGACTTGGTAATCGCTTGTAGCTGCATTCACATAGCTGTCGACTGCCGCGTAACTGGCGGGAGAATTATCGGTTCGGCCAGCAGGCGCCGAGGGGCACTCGAAGGTTTTCACCCTGCTTTGGTAGATGGGTTGCATGTTGGCATGGTTCCAGTTTCGGCGGTTGGCGCCGGTGGAAGTGGGGTATTGCTGGACCAATGCATCGTATCGTTTGTACAGGTTGTCTTGCTCGATAAATGGCAGCAGGAAGACCAGCACCGAGCGGTTTGAATTGCCAAAAATGGCCCGTCCAGCGGCGTTGCTGACTCGCGCGGGGGGAAGGCGGCCATCATAAGTGCCGGCGAAATTGTGGGCCGCCAAGCCAATTTGTTTGCTGTTGTTGCTGCAGCTCATGCGGTTGGCTGCTTCGCGCACTTTTTGCACGGCAGGAACGAGCAGACCCACTAGCACGGCAATGATGGCGATGACCACCAGTAGTTCAATCAGTGTGAAACCAGGACGGTTGGCAGAACGCATGGGTTTTTCCTGAACTTGTGATTTGATTGGTGCAATCAATCTTGATAAGTAGTTATCTTTGCAAATTAGAGCTTCTTCACAATAGTATTTTTGGTTAAGATTTGATGAAGATTTTGTGCTGCTTAGTGACCTAAGTCAGGGTGCCTTTACAGTGCTTGGGATAAATGCTTGGAGCCCAAGGCTTTGCCTTGCGCCCCTTCAGGTTTTGAAGGCAAAAGCCAAGAACCAGAGGTAAATTTTAGGGGGTTGTCTTTAAAAAGTTTTGGCTAGGGCAATGAGTATTGGCTCAAAGGAGGATAAGCAGAATGTCTTCTTTTTGCCCTCCGGGCAACTTTCTGACGGCGGTCGCCGACCAGGTGGAATGGATCGCCGGTCGGCATGGGGAGTGATGGCCGCCGGGTTTTACTGACCCGGCATTTTCCAGTTCTCCCAGATGTTGCCCGAGGTGCGCTGGTGGCGGGTATCAGCCTCCCGCTGTAGGTCTGATTTGTCCTTTAGTTTTAGGATATCATTCTTCAATACCTCCCCCTCTGCCAGGGGCAGTTCCTGGGGCCCCTTCTGCAGCGGGGCCAGCAGGGCCTGGATCTTGTCGCGTAGGTCTTTCTCCGCCTGTTGTCTGGCTTTCTCCGCCTCGGCCTGGGCCTTGTCCCGCATGGCGGGCAGGTCCTCGGCCAGTTGCCGGGCGCGGGCGATCTCCTGGTCCAGCTTATCTTTCTCGGCGGCCACCTCGCCCAACAGCCCGTTGTACTCGCCGCGGATGCGTTTGAATTCATTGGGCAGTTCCGCCTTTAAAAACGCCGCCTTCTCCGCGAACAGCGACCGAATCTCCTCGAATCCCTCCAGCTTGTCGCCAGAAAGATGGGAGGTGTCCATGGTGGCCAGATGGCTCTGGAACTTGTCCATGGCCTGGAACAGTTCGGCCAAGGGCACATCAGGAAAGGCTGGGAATCCAAGCATCAGGGCACCAAGTCACAGATTATGGGATAAGGACAGAGGGGCGGAAACAGATGCCCTGCCAAACGCCCCATGGGGCACCGCATGCAAGCCGCGGATGCAATGGCTCATGCAGAGATACAGGGCCCACCTCAGCGGGGGGCAACGCCTCACCAATTCGGCCACCCACGGCCCGTGGCGCAGATAGCTTCGCTGCAGCCAGGTGGCTTGTTCGGGATGGAACCGGTCGCCAAACAGCCAATGGCGGAACAGCCGCCAGCGGATGTCCGTTTCGCCAAAAACAGCCCGGGCGACCCAGCAGGGTTGTTGATTTAACAAGGCTGCTTGAAGGGCGGCGATTGCATCGGAATTTCGTTTGATGAGGGTGGCCTGGGATTGCTCCATGGCCTCTACTTGGCTTTTTAACGCCCCCAGAGCATTGGTTTGAACCTGTGCCACATCTACTTTCACATAATTTTCTAAATTATTTATCTTGGTTTGAATCAGTGATTCTGTTGCTAGATTCACGCCGCCGATGGTGACTTTTTGGGTTGATAGGTCAATCTCGAATTTATTGTTTTTGGTGATATCCTCTACGGAAAATTTG
>CAIWHS010000405.1 GCA_903912515.1 uncultured Planctomycetaceae bacterium | reverse complement strand
TGGTTGGCCTGCACCTGTCCAAACCTGCACAACTCTGGTACCGCGTTCGACGAGGCGACGGGCCAGCAGCATCTGGCGGCCTTGGATGGTGTCGCCGTAGAGATCGCGGGTGGATTGGTTTTCGCGGGCCAGGTCGAGGGCGTCGCTAGCTTCCCATTGCATACGGAAAGCCAGTTCCATGCTGCCCAAGCGGCCCTCGAGCCTTGCGTCTGGCGGCAGGTTGGCGGTGTTGAGAGCCTGCAACTTGCGAGCTAGTGCGAGTTGGGCCTGCTGGGTTTTAGGAGAAACCGCTTGGTTGGATAAATTTTCGATCCATTGGGTGGGTGAATCGGCGAGGGTGTCGAGGTGGGTGCCTTGACAAGCGGCGGGCAAGAAGGCGTTTTGCCAGTTTTGGCCTTCTTGGACTGGTAGGCCACCGGGGCAGAGGGAGACGAAGCCTGGCAGGTTGGCGCATTCGGTGCCTAGGCCGTGGACAAGCCAAGAGCCGAGGCTTGGGCGAATTTGCCTTTGGTCGCCGCAATTCATCAGCATGAGCGCTGGTTCGTGGTTGGGGGTATCGGTTTGCATGGAGCGAACGACGCAGAGCATGTCGGCGCACTGGGCGACATTTGGAAAGAGTTCGCTTATTGGAAGGCCTGACTGACCACGGGGCAGGAATTTGAAAGGGGAGGGGAAGCCGGAGCCGGTTGGGCGCTCGGTGAGAAGTTTCGGACCGGGGATCGGTTTGCCAGCGTACTTGGCCAGTAGGGGTTTGGGATCGAAGCTATCGATCTGGGAAGGGCCACCATTCATGAAGAGGTGAATGAGCCTTTTGGCTTTTGGTTTGAAGGCGGGGTTGATGGGAGCCAGGGGGTTGGAAGGTTGCTCGTCAGCAATGGCACGGAGCGCCAACAGGCCCATGCCCGAGCCGACGCTAGCCAAAAAATTGCGGCGGCCCAAAGGGGCATGGAAGGACAGTTTTGGACCGCTCATCCGTGACTCCTAATGGACAAAGTGGAACTCGTTGGAGAGTAACAGGGCTTGCGCTAATGCTTGCCACGGGCTTAGGGGGGCTTGTTGGGGGCCACAAAAATCGCGGCTGGAATCGTGTAGCTGGGAGGTGGCGGTGTAACGCAAGCTAGGCGACCAGAGGAAGCCGTCGTAGCCGGCATCGCCACCAGAAATCACCAGCCAGTCGAGCGTGTCGCCTTTTTGTATTTCGATTGGCTTAACCTTGGTGGCGACCTCATCTTGCAGCACTTTCCAGGAACCGAGTTGGCCATGCCGGGATGAAACGAGGAAGGCCTCGACGCCATCGCCCCGGTAATCGGGATGGCGCAAGGTTCCATCGATGACAATCGTACCGGATTCAGGGGCGGTGAAACGGCGTACGACAGCTTGGTCGGGCTTATTGCCGGGTATTCCACCGATGGATGTGAGGTTCAGGCGGCCAAAGTCTGGAGTGGGCAGTAGCGGTGCTGGTTGCCATGCTTGACCAGTGAAATGGGCTAATGGTTGGTAGCCGATGATTTTTTGTTGGCCTTGGTCCCACCGGCCCATGGCGGCTTGCCAAGGGGAGGTGGTAACGGGTGGCGGATTTTCAAAAAGGTCGAGGAACTCAACTGCGGCGCTGGTTTCGGCGGGGGTGGGGTTGCGGCTGAGAGTATGGCGAAACAGTTGATTGAGGCGGTCGGTAGTTGAACCGGAAAGGGAGGCACCTAAAGATCGGGCCTGTTCGAGGACCAGCGGGGCGTTGAGGAGAGCCAGGCCTTGCAGACCTGTTGTGGTTTCGGCCCGTTTGGCAACATGAGTGTCTGGATTGGCGGCATCGAATGCACGCACGGTCATGGGGATTTGTTGGCGATCGACATAGCCGTAAAGCGAGCGCAGCCGAGGGTAGGGAGTGGTGAGCAGGGGGACGGGGGGGCCGCCTGTGGAGGGTTGCAAACCGCCGCCGGCCTGCACCAACCTATCGCGCAGAGATTCCCAATCGAGGCGGCGGAGGTTCTGGTGACTGAGGTAGCGGTTGGTTGGATCAGTGGCTTGGGCGGCACCGGAAGGCTGACTGGACAGCTTATAGGTCTCCGATGTGACAATAAGGCGATGGAGTTTTCGCAGGGACCAGCCTTGGCGGATGAACTCGCGGGCGAGGAAATCGAGGAGTTCGGGGTGGCTGGGAGTATCGCCTGTGGAACCGCAATCGCTTGGAGTGCGGCTGAGGCCTTGGCCGAAATGCCATTGCCAAACACGGTTAACGAGTATGCGGGCTAAAAGGGGATGCGTAGGGCGAGTGAGCGCGCGGGCAAGCGCCAGGCGACCGCCCTTGGCCCCTAACTCGAGCGGGGTGCCGCCATCGAGGCAGGCGGGCAGGGCACAGGGAACCTCGTCCCCCAAGCGCGAGGGGTTGCCCCGCTTGAAAATGTGTGGCGTGGGCGGGTTTGGCAGTTCCTCTAGTGCGAGCGCCCGGGCAAGATTAGGCGGGGTGACGGCGCGCCATTCATCGACTTGGCGCTGCAGGTCGCGCTGTTGATCGCGATCTTCACGGCCTAGGAGTTTGCCGGTTTGCTCTTGGGTGAAGGTCCAGGGTGAATCGGGCGAGTGGAGTATTTTTGCGAGGTCGGCCAAGGTGTTATCGCCCTGAAAGGCGCTTGAAATCAAGTTGGCTTGGGCGGTTGCGAGAGCTTCTAGGCTGGAGGCGGAGGAGAGGGCTGCCAATGGGGCGGGAATGGCTGGCTTGCTAAGGGCATTTTTTATGGCATGTGGCAACTGGATTGGCGAGGCGTTGCGGGCAGCTTGCCAAACAGACCACCACGCATCCTCTGCAGATTTTGATTGCCAATAGGCCTCAAGTCGCTCGACCAAGTGGGGGTTGAGGGAGCGGGTACGGGAAAGTTCGGTGCGGTCCGTGGCGTTGGCAATACTAGCCAAAAGGTGATCGCGCAGGCTGGCGGGCTGGCGCAGTTCGTCGAGGCGGATTTGGCGACGGGAGGCGGTGAAGTCGGCCACCGCCTGATCGCGCTTTTGCTGTTCGGCGAGGAAGCGTTTTTCGGAATCGTTTGCAGGGCCGGGCCCAATCAAGGGAAGCTGTTTGGGCTCCTTGCTGGCGGAGAGCACGCCTTGAAGGCCGTAGTAGTCAGCTTGGTCGATGGGTTCGGTTTTGTGGTCGTGGCAGCGGGCGCAGGCCACGGTGAGGCCCAGCAGGCCGCGGGTTACGACATCGATGCGGTCGTCGAGGATGTCGTTTGGGTTGTTGAGGAATCTTCGGCCAACAGTGAGGAAGCCGAGGGCGGCGAGATTTTCACGGCCATCCCCACCTGGGGGATGAAGAAGGTCGGCGGCTAGTTGTTCTTGAATGAATCGATCGTATGGCAGGTCTTTTTGAAGGGCGTTTACTACCCAATCGCGGTAGGTCCAGGCGAAGTGGAAGTGCCGGTCTTCGAGGAAGGCGTAGCCTTTGCTGTCGGCGTAGCGAGCGACATCGAGCCAGTGGCGGGCCCAGCGTTCAGCATGTTCGCGGCTGGAAAGCAATTTATCGACTTTGCGGGCATAGGCATCGGGCGAGTTATCGCTGACGAATTGCTCGACCTCTTGTGCTGTTGGGCTAAGACCGGTGAGGGTGAAATGGACCCGGCGCAGGAGGGTAGCTTTGTCGGCACGGGGCGCAGGTTGGAGGCCCTTCGATTTCAGGGCGGTGAGGATGAAGAGATCGATGGGGTTTGCTTGGGAGGATTGCTCTGGTTGTGCGGGTGCATTTTCACTCAGCCAAGGCCTGAGGCCCCATGCTTGGGTATCTGGATCGGCACCTAACGGGGCGAGCAGTAACCAAAAACCGCAGAAAACCATGGAATGCAGGGCTCCGTGACTGATTAGCCATGTATCCATTTTAGCCTAGGCTGTGCCCTTGGGACTACTGATCAAATGCTTTTGAGGTGCGTATCGACTTGGAAAACGAAGTGAAAATTGGCTTTAAAACCACCTGTTTTGCCCATGGAGTTATTTTTCAAAACGGGCCTAATTGTTAAGCTGGGGTGTTAGTAGGGGCATTTTAGCTGTTCGAGTTACATTTTTAACTTTGGTTTTGCGGTAAATCACTTGGCTATGAGGTGAATTGTTTGGCCATGCAACCGGCCCTGACCAGCCAAATCCTGTAGAGTAAAACTGCGTTTGATTGGTGCTTTTAGACGGAATTTGGGTTCAAGAGGCCAGTGATGTCAGAGAAAACAGGCCAGGGCGAACAGAGTGGCAAAACTTGGGGTGGGCGGTTTGCTGAGGCCACCAATTCGCTGGTGGTGAAGTACACCGAAAGCATCTCGTTCGATAGTCGGCTAGCCAAGCATGACATTTTGGGAAGCCAGGCACAGGCCCGGATGCTTGGAAAAGTGGGGCTTGTGAGCCCTGAAGAGTCTATAGCGCTTGTGGAGGCGCTTGAGGCAATTGGTGAGGAAATTGCCGCCGGCAAGATGGTTTGGCATGAAGAGCTAGAAGATATCCACACCCATATTGAGCAAGCCCTAATTGCACGGCTGGGTGATACCGGTCGGAAGCTTCACACGGGACGAAGCCGGAATGACCAAGTTGCCACGGCGATGAAGTTGTGGACACGGGAGTCTTTGGACGGGATTGCCGGATTGATTCGGGAATTGCAGCGGGCATTTTTGGAATCTGCAGAGCGTGAGGAGGGGGTGATTATCCCCGGTTACACGCATATGCAACGGGCGCAGCCGGTGCTTGCCGGGCATTATTTTTTGGCCTATGTGGAGAAACTGGAACGAGATCATAGCCGGCTGATGGATTGCAGGGCACGGCTGAACAAGTTGCCTTTGGGCTGTGGTGCTTTGGCGGGTTCGAGTTTGCCTTTGGACCGGGAGTTTGTGGCCCGGGAACTGGGGTTTGATGGATTGGCTGCGAATAGTCTGGATGTTTCGAGCGACCGGGACTTTTTGGTGGAGTATGTCAGCTGTTTGGCGTTGACGGCGGTGCATCTTGGCGGGTGGGCAGAGGAGTGGGTGATCTGGTCTACCACGGAGTTTGGGTTTTTGAAACTGCCTGACTCGTTCTGCACCGGAAGTAGCCTGATGCCGCAGAAAAAGAACCCTGACGTATTGGAGTTGATGCGTGGGCGAACGGCGCGGGTGGTGGCGGATTTGCAGATGCTTCTGGTTTTGCTGAAGGGTCTGCCGATGGCATACAACCGTGACCTGCAAGAAGACAAAGAAGCTGTTTTTGATGCAGTGGATACCGTCTGGCGCTCGTTGGAAGTTGCAGGGGCTCTCGTTTCCCGAACGCGGTTGAACCGCGAACGGATTGGCGCGGGTTTGGAGGAAGGATTCCTCGACGCCACCACGCTTCTGGAGCACCTTGTGCGCCGGGGCATGCCGATGCGCACGGCCCACGAGTGCGTTGGCAAGCTGGTCCGTGCGTGCGAGGAGCGCGGTTGCAAGCTGAGCGAACTCCCCGCCGAGTGTTTCGACGAGGTGGTTCCGGGTCTTGCGCCTGAGGTATACAGTCAGGTGGGGGCGGCGAGCGCAGTCAAGGCGTTTGTCACCGTAGGATCAACCGGCCCCTTGAGGGTTCGGGAACAGGTGGCGGTCTGGCGGGGGAGGTTGTTCCCCTCCGCCTGATGTCCGCCACCCACACAGGGTGGAGGCAGGCGGAACAGGATGGATTTCTTTCAATATAAAAACGGCGCGCTTCACGCCGAGGGAATCGCTGTCAGCCAATTGGTGGAGCGTTTTGGTACGCCGCTGTACATCTACAGCCAAGCGACCTTGGTGCGTCATTTAACCCAGATTCAGGAAGCCTTTGCTGAAGCTAATCCGCTGATTTGCTATTCGGTGAAGAGTAACGGGAACTTGGCGCTGGCGCGGGTGATGGCGCGCCATGGTTCTGGATTTGATGTGACCAGTGGGGGGGAGATGCACCGGGCCATATTGGCTGGGGCACCTGGGCACAAGATTGTGTTTGCTGGTGTGGGCAAATCGAAAGCGGAGCTGACCCGGGCATTGCAAGTGGGTGTGTTTCTTTTCAATGTGGAGAGCGAAGAGGAGCTTCACTTCTTGGGCGATGTGGCCAAGGAACTAGGCATAACAGCCCCTGTTGCTTTGCGGGTGAATCCAGACCTGCCGCCCAAGACCCATGCCAAGACCGACACCAGTGTGAAGGGTGTGAAATTTGGCTTGGACATTGAAACCGTGCTGGATGTGGCGCGTGGGGTATTGGGCCACAGCCATTTGCGGGTGATCGGCCTGCACATGCATTTGGGATCGCCTATATTGTCGAGCGAACCTTACCGCATGGGTGCGGCAAAGGGTGAGCAATTGGTGGGTGAACTGCGAAAGATGGGTCACCCGATCACCGTGTTGAACATGGGTGGTGGATTTGGCATCCATTATCGAAAGCAGGAGGCGTTGGCTGCCAGCGCGTTCGCAGCGGAAATATTGCCTGTGGTGAAGCGGTTGGGGTGCAAGCTGGTTTTGGAGCCAGGGCGTTTTATCGTGGGTAATGCGGGCATTTTGGTGAGCAAGGTTCTCTACCGCAAGGAATCGGGCGGGAAGAAATTTGTGATTCAGGATGCGGCGATGAACGACCTGATTCGCCCGACACTTTATGACTCGTTTCACCGCATTTGGCCGGTGAATTTGCCCAAGGGTGCGAGCGCACCGCCGGAGGATTATGAAGGTGAGATTGCTGGCACTGAGAAGGTAGATGTTGTGGGGCCAGTGTGCGAGTCGGGCGATTTTTTGGCCAAGCAGCGGGCATTGCCGGTGCTTGAGCAAGGTGATTTGCTGGCTGTGTTTTCTGCTGGTGCCTACGGTATGTCAATGGCCAGTAATTACAACTCGAGGCCTCGGGCGGCAGAGGTGTTGGTGGATGGAGAAACATCCATGCTGGCTCGAAGGCGCGAAACCTTGCAGGACTTGGTGCAGGCAGAGCTGGACGCAATGGCCGGCTGGTGACTTTTTAGACAACGACTTGTTTGGCAAACAGATAGTTGGAAACGGACAGAACAACCACCCGGGCAAGGGCCCTAGTGAAGAAAAGGGGGCAGCATATGGCTCGCTTCGGTCGTGGTGGAAAGCTGTTGACGGTGGCGGCTCTGGCGATGCTGGAGGCTGCATTTTTGCGAGAGCCACCCAGGCTATTGGCGCAAGAGCCTGCCCCGGCCAAACCGGCCGCACCCATGGCAGAAGAAGAACAGGAGCGGCCTCGGGATGGGTTGAGGCGATTATTCAATGAAGCTCGGACCCTGCCTGAAATTTGGGATGCGCTATCCCATGAGCGGGATATGGGAGCCCACGACAATGTGGCGTATTACATTGACCGCTTGAACGCGGCCCTTGCGGCGTTGGATCCGGAAGCGCGCGACAAGGCAGTGGATAGCTTGCTGAAGGGATCTGATTTCAGCAATTTGCAAAGCCTTCAGGATTTGCCAACCGCGGTGCGAGATGGCGGGGACAAGAAGCTTGCTGAACGGTTGCGAAAGGGTTTAGACACCCTGAAAGCGACGTTGGACGAGCATTTTGCCAAGCAACAAACGCCAGAGAAGTTGCAAGAGTTGGTTGACCGGCTGATTGAAAGCCCTGCAGCTAAGCGCGAGGTGATGCGGGAACTGAATACTCGTGGCGGTTTTGCGGTGGGCCCTTTGTTAAGCTTGGGCCGCAGGACGACGGAAGAGACCGATACCCGCGAGGTTGCCAAAGCCCTTTTGGAGCTGCCCGCCTCGAGTTTGCCTGGCCTGATTGGCGCTTTGGATGTGCCG
>CAIWHS010000404.1 GCA_903912515.1 uncultured Planctomycetaceae bacterium | reverse complement strand
GTCGCGGCCTTGGACCCTTTTTGTGTCGGCCCATTGGTTGTCGGAGGGGTTGGCCCAACCTGGGCCAGTTTTGTTGGCTAAATCGATACGGCCGACCAGGGAGGGGTGGACGCCGTGCTCGCCATTGAACTGAATAGCCCGCCAGTTGATGAAATTGTCGGCGGTTTCGCCACCTGATTTTGGTTGGTCGAGTGTACTCCAGGCAGCGGCGACCCGTAGGGTATCTTCGTCGAACAGCATCCAGTGTTTGCCACGAGCCACGCCACCGGCACCCGGATCCAGCCTGATGGCGATGCCTTTGTAGGCGAAATTGCTGCCTTTGCCTGGGACCTCGTAGGTGTGGGTGAGCCAGGTGCCGTAATCCATTGCGCTCCAAGGTTCGATGCGGGACGGAGCGGGGCCCCGGGTGTCGCCTTTGGGCAGACGCGCGAGGAAGGAGTTGTCAACCGTTGAGTATTGGCTTGGATTACGGTCTTTTAAATAGGTTTCGCGAATGTAATGGATGACATCGTACTTTTGTGAGGGGACCATCCATGTTTGGGCGGTCATTTGGCCGAAACCACGGGTGATGGTTTGGTACAGGGCAAAGGGGTCGCTGCCGTTTTTGAACTTGCCTTCTGCAAAACGCAGGGATGTGGGCAGGGAGCCTTGACGGTCGAGTGTGCCGTGACAATTGGCGCATACCCTTTGGTAGATAGCCTCGCCCCGCTTGAGGCTGGCGTCGTTCCAATCGCGGATGAGTCCGGCGTGGTCGATCTTTTTCTCGTATTCAGGCAGGTTGAGCGTGATGAGATGAGGCGCGGGTTGCAGGGCGCGGGCCCTGGCTGAGCCACCATCGCGGATTTCCATCAGGTAGCGGATCAGGTCGAGGAATTGCTGGCGGCTGGCTAACTGGTTCATTTGGCCGGCGGGCATCAAGGATTCGTTTTGTTGTTTTATTTCGGTAATTTGGTTGGCTTTGAGTGTGACTTGTTCGCCATTGCGGGCGAGGTCGCGCAGGACAACTTTTTCGGTGGTGCGTTCTACCAAAATGCCGGAAAGGAGTTTGCCCTCTTCTGTAGCGACAGTGACCGCTTCGTAACCCTTGCGAATTGCCTTGGACGGTTCGAGTACCGATTCGACCAGTTGGGCATCGGTGGTTTGTTTATCGAGAGTTGTCAGGTCTGGGCCCAAGGGCGAGGGCTTGCCATCGCCCACGCTGTGGCATTTCGAGCAAGCCAGGTAGGGCTGGAAGAAAACAATGGCACCACGGGCGGCATCGCCCGTTTCGCGCGCTTCCAATACCAGTTTTGCGGGCGATATTCCCCGCAATTCGGCATCGAGGGTTTGGGCGGGCACTGAGGAAGGCCATGCGAGGGCCAGAGAGGCGGTTGCAAGGAAAAAGCGATAGAATTGACTCATGTTAACAGCCCCACCTTGAAACGATTTAAATACAGTTTACAGGGTGAACCCGCAGGTTGCATTACTCTTGGTAGGCCCATGATTAAACCTTGGATTTTTGATCTGGATGGAACTTTGGCTGATTCGTCGGAAGGAATTCTTGAATCGATGGAGGTTGCCCTGAATGCCTGTGGCCATCCGATGTTGGTGCGAGATGCCAAGCAGTTGATTGGGCCCAACCTTCCCATTTCTGTGGGGATTGCCAATCCCAATCTGGATTCAGCAACCATTCAGCAGGTGGTGGAAGCTTACCGGAGCTATTACAACCAGACCGGGCACATGAAATCTAAGCTTTACCCTGGAGCCCGCGAAGCATTGGAGCGACTTGGCGAGGCCAGTCGGCCAATTTACATTCTTACCAACAAGATTCAGCGGGCCGCTGATATTATTTGCGGTCATTTGGGGCTGGATGGATTGGTGGACCATATTTTTGGGCAGAACGCCGCTGAGCGGCCCAAGCCTGAAAGATTGATGACGATTGTGGCAGAACACGGGCTAAAAAGTGGGGTGCTGGTGGGTGATGGATTGGATGACTTTGCGGCGGCGCAAAAAGCGGGTTTCCGGTTCGTGTTGGCGAAATGGGGATACGGGGCGCAAGGTGTGTTGGAAAAACATGGGAGTGTGGATGGGATGGACGGGCTTGAGGAAATTCGATTTTTGTTGTGACCGATTTGAAGCGGGCTGAGTTTTAGATAACAGTCGCATTAGACCCGCCTTCACAAAATTGGAATGAAGGTTGGGATATAAAGCAGGTGTAGTGTGATCGAGGTCCAAGAGGGGCCCTGCTGTGTATTCAATGGATCTGAAGGTCCGAATTTTTGAGGCCTGCCAGGCTGGAATCCCACAGCCAGGCAGCCCGGAGATTTTCTGTAAGTCAGGGGTTAGTTTCCAAGATGATGAAACGATTTCGGGAAACAGGTTCCCTAGTGGTCCTCGAGAAGGAGAAGCGAGGACCCAAGTTCCGTTTCACCAATAAGCAGGAAGAGAAGCTGGGCAAAGTGGTGTCCGAGAATCATGGAATGAATGCCCGCCAGCTGAGGGATAAGCTGCGTCTTGAAGCATCCCCTCTGACCGTGTGGCGGGCTCTTCGTCGTTTGGGTTTTACCGTTAAAAAAAACGGTAATGACCGCTGAGTAAAAGTGGCCTGACGTGGTCGAGGCCCGCAAGATCTGGCACAGGCCCGTTGCCCGAAAAAATCTTGCCGGCTGATCGTGCTGGATGAAACCGCCTTCACCACCACAAGGCACATGGCCTGTGGTTATGCTCCCAAGGGCGAGCGCCTGACCGTATTCGAACCCATGATTATCGGAACACCACCACTTTTGTGGGCGCATTGACTCCAGAGGGCGTGATAGCCCCACTGCTGATCGATGGACCCATGAACTCTCTGGTCTTCGAAAGTTAAATCAATAACGCACTTGCCAAGGAGATCAGACCTGGTGGCCTCCTGATCATGGAAAACCTCTCGGCACTCAAGACGGCCGGTTGGAACCCGTCCTGCAATCCATCTCCTCAGTGAGGCCGCAAACTCCTTCACCGCCTACGGGTATATAATTGAATAATTATGAAGTCCACTATAGTTCCCTTTGATCCATAAAGAATTAGACCACAGGTGGCACGGGCTAGGAAGAATTGCCACCTGTGAAGCATTGAGCTGTTATTTGCCTGGTTTTGCCGCACTTTCGAGGCGTGACATGAGGTAGGCGAAAAGGTCTTGCACTTCGGCTGGGTTCAACGATTCGAGTAGGCCATCGGGCATGATGGATTGCCCGGTGGCGGTGCGGGTTTCGATGGCGTCCAAGGGAACGGTGGCTTCACCCTCAGCCCATGCGATTTGTATGCCTTGCAGGTTTTCCTGGCGGATGACGCCCACCAGCACCCGACCGTCTTTCAATTCGAGGATTGTGCGTTGGTGCTCCTTGCCCACTACAGCAGAAGGATCGACGAGATTTTCAAGCCAGTATTGCACTTCGGCGCGCTGGCCACCGGTGAGGTTTGGGCCCAGATTGCCACCCTCGCCAAACAGTTGGTGGCATGCTGAACAGGAGCGGGCAAAAAGGGATTTCCCTTTGATAGCGTCACCTTTGCCCAGAGATTCGGGGGTGAGGTTTTCTTTCCATTTGGTCAGAAGTAGTTTTTTGTCGGCCTTGACGGGCTGGATGCTGCCCCAGGCCTTTTCCCATCGAGAGGTGAGGGCGGGATCTTTAAGATTGGCAACTTGTCGCGCTAGATGGGACGGGATGGATTTGGGTGACACATTGCCTTGTTCGATTGCCTCTGCAAGTTTGGCCGCCCATGCGGGCCGACTGACCAACACGGCCAGAGCAGCCTGACGGCCATCTTCGCGGAAGGTTGACAAATTGGCCACCAAGGGGTCGGCAAGATTGGAATCTTTGCCTGAAGCCAATCCTTTGATTGCCACGGTGGCCATTTCAGGGGAATTGAGGTAGTTACCCAAGAAAAAGAGATCACCCCTTGGCCGCACCACCCATGCCTCGAGGGCCTGACGGCGATTGGGCAGAGGGAGTTTTTCATCTTCTGCCAGCGCACGCAGGGTGGGTGACACATCGGGGGTGCCAAATACTTGGGCCAAGCGAAGGCCTTGGAGTTTGGTGTCGAAATCTTTGGCTTTTTCGAGTGCGGCGTAGGCTTTGTCCCAGCCTTGGGGGGCTTTGGGCTGCGCTTGGGTGGCTTTAGACTCAAGCCAGCCTTTGAGCAATTCTTCGGTTTGGCGGACCTGGACTTCACCGCCCACGGCGCGTGCCAGCCAGGCTTCGCCTTCCATTGTTTCGGCTGCCCTGCGTGCCAGCCAGCGGACAATTTGTGGCAGGGTGGGTTGGCTCAATAATTGCGCCCTTGCTACGGGTGTGTTGAGTGCAGGCTCCAAGCTATACCAGAGCATCAGGGGCAAGACCGGGTCAGTGGTATCGGCCAGGTTTCGCGTCAGAGGGAGGAGCAGGTCCAGACGATCTGATTCAGGAAGTCTGCCTGCGGATGAGGCTATGGCCAAGCGTACCCGAGGGGATGGTTCGCCTGATAACTGAACGCGGGTTATCCATGCTTTAAGCACGGAGGAGTCGGCTCGGCCTTCGCCCATGCCCAAACGGGCTGCCCATGCGCGGACGGTTTCATCGGGATCGTTGACCAGATTAGCCAAAAGTCCCGGGGGAACTTGGCCAAGGTTGGCGAGTGCCCACAGGGCGGTTAGGCGGGCGCGAGGCTTATCGGCTTTTTGGGCCATTTCGGCAAGCTTTTCTTTTACGCCCGGGTTGAGGAAGTTGGCGTCGAGGCGGTCACGCAAGGTGAGCCTGGTTTGTTCTTCGAGCCAGGCATCGCCTGAGGAGAGCAAAGGCAGTAGGTCTTTGTCGTTGAGGTCGGCGGGACGGACCCCTTTGGCCGAGCGGACGCCTCTTGGGGCGATGCGGTAGATACGAGCTGTAACGCCATCTGCTTTATCGTAGTTGTGGCATTCGCCTGTATCAGACCAGTCCGCTACGAGGACTGAACCATCGGGCCCTTGGGTAACGACCAAGCCGCGAAACCATGGGTCGTTCCACTGGAACGGGTCGGGCAGGTGGCTGGCGGTGTAGGTCGACTGGGTGGGAGTCAATTTGTCAGCGTTGAGGCGCATACCATGAATGTTGGCCATGAGGGCCGAGCCATTGAGGTTAGCTGGCCAGTCGGGGTGGCGAACAATCGCCAGACCGGCATGAGCATGGCCGCCTCCGGCAACGGAGTGCACCCCGGTACCGCCGCGGGAGCTGGTCCAGTGTCCGCCGCCCCAGTGCAGGTGATCGGCGATAGTTGGCATCAGCTGGTATGCGGCAGGGTTTGGGTCATTGCCGAACATTCGCTCGTAACTGCCCCCGGGAATCACATGCCAAATGTGGGCAATGACGCAGTTGGTGATGAACGCCTCGCCTCTTTCATCGAAATCCAATCCCCAAGGATTGGTGCTTCCGTTGGCCACCACTTCAAAACGGCCAGAAACGGTGTGGTAACGCCAGACACCGCAATTCATTTTGACGCGTTTGTTTTCGGGTGAGCCCGGGGACCCGACAGAGGCATTTCCCAAAATTCCATTGCAGCCCCACAGCCAGCCATCGGGCGCAAAACGGAGGCTGTTCACCACATTGTGTTTGGCTTTGAGGTCGAAACCATCCAGCTTTGCCTTGGGTGGACCATCTGGTTTGTCGTCCCCATTGGCATCGGGAACAAAGAGAAGATTTGGAGTCGCCGCCAACCATACCCCGCCTTGGCCCAAGGCTATGCCGGACAGGTTGGTGGCGTTTTCAAGAAAAACTATTTTTTTGTCGGCTTGGCCGTCACCGTCGGTGTCTTCCAGGATTGAAACCTTGTCCTTGCCTGGTTTGCCGTCGGTGATCCAGTGCGGGTAGGAATGGTTTTCAATTACCCAGACACGACCTTTCGCATCGGTGGTCATGGCGATGGGCTGGGAGACCAGGGGTTCGCTGGCGAAAAGGGTGGTTGAAAACCCTTCGGGCATTTTGAGTCCGGCGAGTGCCTGTTGAGGAGAATGGGGCTGGTCCTGACCCAAAAGGAGCAAAGTCAAAAACAGGTGCGAAACTGCCATGGAATAGACCTATCATTTTGAAAAAAATTTTGGGACTGTTCAGCCTAACCGGAAAACTAAGCAATTCCAATTAAAATGAAATTGCGCCCTGTGTGGAGCAAGGATTTTTAATGGGGAATGTCAGTGCATTTTGGCCGCTTGAAGAAGCGTGTGGTGCAAAATATTTGGCTTATGTCAGCGATTTCACTGTTTGATGGGCCGCTCCATCGGAATCAGGCAGGGGGAAGACCTCGGCCGAACAATAACCTTGAAAACCGATATCTCTAAGGGCTTGCGTAATGGGTGCGGTGGGTGTGTGACCAAAGCCCATGGCTTGGCGATTGCTGTCGGCCCAGTGAACATGGCCAATCAATGGGCCGTGGTGGCGGAGGGCGTCTTCAATGGATCGTTCCTCGATATTCATGTGGAAAAGGTCTGCGAGAATTTTGCAGCCTGTGATTTTGCGGGAGCGAATGAGTTCTGCCGCATCATCCAGTGTTCGGAGCATGACGGTTTCGTAGCGGTTGAGGGGTTCAAGCAGAAAAGTTGAGCCTAAGGACTGTGCAAAGGTTCCCAGTTCCTCCACCGCATCGCCCAGCCATGCCATGGCTTGTTCACGGTCGGTTTCGAGAGTTGTGCCTCCCTGCATGCTTCCCAAAATGGCTGGGGC
>CAIWHS010000403.1 GCA_903912515.1 uncultured Planctomycetaceae bacterium | reverse complement strand
ATCAAGCCTGCCTTTGAGGCATCCGGCGGCGAGGAGATTTTCGCCGGTCGCCTTTCGCGCAACCACAGGCAAAACCTCCTCGAACAGATTTTAGCCAAGCCGCATGCCTATGTTGCGCAGGAACTTATCGCCCGCTCCACTGTCCCCGTACTTCGCGACGGCAAGCTGGGCAGGGGTCATGCAGCCTTGCGTGTTTTCTCGGTGGCCCAGCTCCCAGGTGAATTTACCTCCATGCCCGGCGCCCTGGTGCGTATAGCCCCCACGGCTGAGCCGATGGAATTGTCTATTTCGGCAGGTGAATTCAGCAAGGATCTTTGGGTCCTTTCAGAGGGGCCGGTGCGACCTGTCAGCCTGCTGCCAGACGAGGACGAACCGGTTCCCCTCAGGCGAACCAGTGCGGTCTTCCCCAGCAGGGTGGCAGATGATCTATTTTGGCTGGGCCAGTCCCTCGACCGAGCCGATTTTCTCAGCAGGCTCATTCGCGCGCTGATTGAGCGCTTGCTAATGGAATCCGCTGCCGAAGCGACCGAGATCGCCGCCCTTTCAAGCGCCCTATGGGCCCAAGGAATTTCTCCCACTCAATATGCGGGCGGCCTTGCCCCGGTACTTTCAGCCGTCGACCTTCCCGCCGCCGTTTGCGAGGCCTCCGACCCTAACGGTCTCATGGCGACTATTTCAGAACTTCAAAGGCTTTCTTCCTTGGAGAGGCTGTGGATTTCGCCCGATACCTGGCGCAAGATTCACGAGGCCACCACCCAGTTTCAAAACGCCGCCTCATCCGGTTGGCACGGGCTGGATGGTCTGCTGATCGCCATCAACCGCCTCAGTTTGGACCTGGCCGCCGTCAGCGGCCTGATACACGATGGTATGGTCCGCAGCCCAGCCTGGCGTGTGCTCGATATCGGCAGGCGCATCGAGCGCACCAAAGATGTGGCACTGCTGCTCGATTCCATCCTGACCTCCGAGCCCACGGGAAGGGCCACCCTCAAAATGCTTCTTGAGGTCATTGACTGCCGCATGACCTACCGCAGTCGCTACCTCGAGAAGGTGCGCGCCGCCAATGTCTTTGACCTGCTCCTGACCGACGAGACTTGCCCCCGCTCGGTCGCATCGCAATTGATTGCCCTTGCAGACCATGTTGATGGCCTGCCGCACGACGGGGCCGATCCCCTGCGCACCGAGGAAAAACGCTTGGTCATGAGCGTTATCCATACGGTCCGTATGCTCACCCCCGAGGCGCTGGGTGACAAGACACAGGCGCCAGTTCTCGAGCTGGCTCGCCTGCTGGACCGCGGCATGAAAGCTTTATCCGAACAAATCACCCGGAAATACCTCCTTCATTCTGGCACGCCCCGTCAGATCACCTCCGATGCGGAGATTCCCGGATGAGGTACCGCGTGGTTCACGAGACAAGGTACTCCTGCTCCGAGCTGGTTTCGGTGGGCCATAACGAGGCACGGCTGAAACTGCGTTCCACGCCACGCCAATTTCTCATCGGCCACACGCTTGATATCAATCCCCTGCCCTCGGTTCGCACCGATTCGGTTGATTATTTTGGCAATTGTGTCACCCGCTTTTCCTTCAACCATGGCTACCAGCAATTGGTGGTCAATTCCACCAACGAAGTTGAGATTGTCGATGCCATTCCCCTGACTGATATAGGCCCAGCCTGGGAGGAACTAACCCCAGCCAATGCCGAAGGTCATGGACATAACGACCTCGGTGTGATCGAGTTCCGCTTTGAATCGCCCAGATGTCGGGTGGTAAACGATTTGGCCTACTACGCCCGCGCTACTTTCACTCCGGGCAAGCCTGTCGCTCAGGCTGCTATCGAACTCATGGAAAGGATTCACCGGGAATTCCAATTCGACCCCGCTGCAACCACGGTGGCCACACCCGTTGAGCAAGTTTTCAGGCTCCGCAGGGGCGTGTGTCAAGACTTTGCCCACCTGTTCATTTCAATGCTCCGTTCCTTGGGACTTTGCTCGCGATATGTCAGCGGTTACCTGCGCACGCTTCCCCCGCCCGGGCAGGCCAAACTAGTTGGTGCAGATGCGTCCCATGCTTGGTTATCGCTTTGGTGCGGCCGTTCTCTGGGCTGGCTTGATCTCGATCCCACCACCAATCTCTTGCCTGGCCAAGGAATGAGCCACATCACCTTGGCGTGGGGCAGGGATTACGGAGATATTACGCCATTAAAGGGGGTTTTCACTGGCGGCGGTCATTGCTCCATGGCGGTTGGGGTCGATGTTTCCCAAATGGAATCCCATACAGAAGCTGAAACGGGTGGATCATTTGCAAGATGACTCTTTTGAATCTTTTTTGCTTTGGGTTCTAAGTCTGCTATAGAATTGCAAGATTGGATTAAAAGACCGGCCTCCGGGTTAGCTATGTTTGAACAAAACGCCTATTATGTCCTGCTTGCCGGGTTGCTTCTGGCAATAGTTGGGTTTCTATGGTTGGTTATCCGAGCTTTTCGTGTGGGTATGGGCTGGGGTTTTGGCTGCTTTCTGTTTCCTCCCCTGTCCTTGGTGTTCACGGCAAAGCACTGGAGCAGGGCTCGTGCGCCCTTTGGCGTGTTGGCACTGGGTCTTCTGGCCGCAGCGGGTACCATCGCGCTTAACCGGTTTGTGGTTAGCCAACTTAGTCTGGGGCCCCGCGAGAAACAGGTTGATGGCGAGCTGCACATAACGCTCACCGAATGGGATCAGACCGACTATTCAATCCTTCGAAAAAGAAAAGCCACGGTCGTATTGCAGATGGCCAACGCCGATGTCACCGACCAGACCCTCGAATTTCTCGAAGATATGGACAACCTGCGCGAACTGGACCTCAATGGCAGTCAGGTCACAGACGCCGGTTTGGAAAAAATTGCCGACCTGCCCTCCTTGCGCATCCTGCGCTTGCGCGGAACCCATGTGACAAACGAGGGGTTCCTCGAGCACCTCAAAGACAAGGACAGTCTCCGCGAGCTGGATGCCCGCGATACCGCCATCAGCTCAGGGGTGCTGCGGAGTTGGAAGTCAGAAGATAAAGAAAACCGAAAATATCTGAAGTAATGTTTGGGGAAAGAATTGCCATGCCGCTCGAATTGATTGAAGACGCTATGGGTGACCCGCGCAACGCCCGCTTTTTGGCGGTTGCGTCAGACTTGGCCTACTACTCCCAAGCCGAGGGCGAAGGCAAATTTGCCGATGAGCTAGGGTTGACCGGCAAACTCATCAGTGTCGATAACACTCAAGCGTG
Source organism: uncultured Planctomycetaceae bacterium (assembly GCA_903912515.1). Lineage (GTDB taxonomy): Bacteria > Planctomycetota > Planctomycetia > Gemmatales > Gemmataceae > UBA6894. Next base: position 10,452 of record CAIWHS010000403.1, on the reverse strand, counting down.
GATTGCCAGCAACGAGGCCCACATTGTCGTCGCTTTTCGCGGTACCGAAAAACCCACAGCCATCGAGGGCTTAAAAGATTGGCTGCTCACCAACGCGATGAACCTGCTCATCGTTCCCGAGGGCCGCTTGGGTACTGATCTGGCAGCAGCAGGGGTTGGCGCCCGTTTCCATCAGGGTTTTGTCAATGCCATCGGTGAAATCTGGCCCCAGGTTTTGACTGAGGTTGAGCAGGAAATCAGCAAAGCTGACCGGGCCCTTTGGGTGACCGGTCACAGTCTGGGAGGGGCGCTGGCGCTTTTCGCTGCCTGGTTATTCACCAGAAAAATGGTCAATGTGCACCAGATTTATACTTTTGGCGCACCCATGATCGGTAACCAAGCGGCTGTCGACGCCTTCAACAACGAGTTCAAGGGCAGGCTGTTCCGCTACACCAACCATCCCGACCCCGTTCCGCGCTTGCCCATGTACAGTCTGCTTGCCAACGAGTTCGTTCATTGTGATGAGGAGCGTCAGCTCCTTTCGGGCGATGCGGTAAACCCAACCGATTCGTTGGTGAAATCCATGGCTCAAGGCGCCGTTGAGGGAATTCTCAGCGCCACGCTGGTAGACAATATCTGGAAATCGGTAGTCAACGGCATTGCCGCCCATGGCATGGATAATTACCGCAAACTGCTGGGATAAAGCGTGCGAGACTTGCCATGCCCCGTTGCCATTTAGCCGATTTTTAGTTTTAACGCATCTCAAAAATAGGTAAAGCGGCATGCTGCTGTTCCAGATCCTTCACCGTGGCCATGGGCAGCATTTCAAATCCACCCGCCGCCAATCGGACCGATCGCATCGCACACTCTTTTTCCAGTATGTACCAGCGGTTATAAAGTTCCCTGGCCCGGTTTAAAGGGCCAAGATCGAGCGTTGCCAGATGTTTGGCCCAAGCTTCATTCAGGTGCAGACCCATCTGCCGTAACCGCTTCAGTGATCCCTTCAGGGGCCAAAGCCAAAGCGACTTCCCGGGGGGGTATTTCAAACGGAAATTCAATCGCCGGTCCAATTCCAAAAGCCGGGCCAAATCTTCGTCACTGCCAAGCCAAGGCCTGAATTTTTCCAATCCATCCGCCTGATGCCGCAATTGCGAACAAAGCATCCCCATGGGACCGCTCCATTCGGTCCAAGTGTGTTGCAATTTGCCCTGAAGCGTTAACCACATTTCCTCCACTGCCAAACCACGCCTCACATACGCGGGTGTGTCAAAGGAGGTCCAAGAGCATCCGTCGCCGGCACCCTCCTCGCCCAAAGATTCTCCTGGAATGATCGACCGCATGGGGTTGATAGGGCTGTCGGGTTGAGTTTAATAAAATAGGCAAAATTTTCGGGCCCTAGGGCCGTCAGAACCGGGCTTATCCCTGTTGTCTGCAGGGGTTGCGCCAATCGGTACAACTTTAAGCTAGGGCAACCTTGGTTCAGCGCAATACCTTCAAGCGGGCGGGCAATTTAAACCGATCCACCCAACATGCAGCAAGAAGTACTTTCCATGCTAGGGTCCAAACACTTGGGTGGACCTGATGAGCAGACTTTCAACACCCCGGCCGCTCAAGGAAACCGCATGCTGGAACCTTCCGTAACAGGAATGATAGCAATTGTAAATAATAGATATCAAGGTGGCGCCGGAGCCCCTGGCGTTGGTTCCAGTATTTCTGACGAGAATATTTCAGCCCTCGACACAGTTCCACCCTTGGAAAAGCCAAGCCTTTTGCGGCTGAACACCTGGGAGCGGCCACTCACTCCATCCGCCCGTTCCGTTCCTCTGCTCAACAATTCCCCGTGGGTCAGATCCTTGGGGGCATTGGACTTTCCTATTCAGACCCAAGGTTGGCGTTTTCCGCTGCCACCAGATCTAAATATTAAAAAACCCCGTACCACCATCAAAGATTCTCCTGCCGAGATCCCTCAGCCGGCACCCGATGAGCCCAACATCCAGCCAACACAGGAAATGCTCGATTTTGCCAACGCGGCAGGTGATAACGCTGCGGATAACCCAGATTTGGCCGCTCCTGTCAATTTGCCTATTGGTTCAAACAACCTTCTCAGTTTAGGTGCTGAACCTCAAGAAGGGGTCGATGTGGGCAATACCGTTACCCGCCTCAAGCCTCCAGCCAGCATGAGCGGCCTGAAAGACCGTCTGCTCACTCTCCTGCAACCTCCGCTGGAGGGCATGCTGGGAAGAGGCAGACTAAACCTCCCATTCAAGCCCTACCCCTACCAACTGCAGGGCATTGCGTTTCTCATGCCCCGCAGCGCCGCTCTCATCGCTGATGAGATGGGCCTGGGTAAAACCGTTCAAGTTATTCTCTCGCTCAGGCTCATGATGAGCAGTGGCTTGCTCAAGCGCGCTTTGGTGGTCTGCCCCAAGCCCTTGGTTATCAACTGGACCCGGGAACTCCGCACCTGGGCGCCAGACTTGGCATTTGAGGTCTTCTCAGGCGACACCGAAACACGCACCGCCATGTGGAAGCTGTCCAACTGCCCAGTCCAGGTGGTCAACTACGAAATTCTCACCCGCGACCACGATATCATTCTCGATCCCGAAGTGAAGTTTGATGTGGTGGTTCTTGACGAGGCCCAGCGCATCAAGAGCGCCTCCAGCAAAACCGCCCAAGCGGCCAAAGCTCTCAAGCGCGCCCGTAGCTGGGCTATGACCGGCACGCCCATTGAGAACCGCGTCGAGGATCTCACTAGTATCTTCTCGTTCGTTGATCCCAAATTAATCCCACCCGATACCCAGCCCCGACAAATGTCCGAGATCGTTCGCGACCATATTATCCGTCGCACCAAAGACCTGGTGGCAACGCATATGCCACCGCGCATCATCCGCGACATCCATCTCGAACTGCTGCCCGAACAGCGCGAAACCTACGACATGGCTGAGAAGGATGGTATCGTCCACCTCAATTCGTTGGGCGATACCATCACCGTTCAGCATGTTTTCCAGTTGGTCATGCGGCTCAAACAAATCTGTAATTTCGACACCAGAACCGGTGTCAGCGCCAAAATGGAACAACTCACGGCCGATATGGAAGAGGTTACCGCCTCAGGCCACAAGGCCATCCTTTTTTCCCAATGGGTCGAACCACTCCAGGCAATTGCCGCCGCTCTTGCCGAGCACAATCCGGTCCAGTACCACGGCAAAATACCCCAGGCTGATCGCCAGCCAATTCTCGACAGGTTCAAGACCGATCCTCTACTCAAGATCATCCTCATGAGCTACGGCACCGGCTCCGTCGGGCTTAACCTGCAATACACCAACTATGTGTTTCTCTTTGACCGATGGTGGAACCCCGCCATCGAAGACCAGGCAATCAACCGCGCCCACCGCTTGGGACAAAAATCGACTGTCTTTGTCTCCCGTTACATTTGCGTCAACACCATCGAGGAGCGCATCGCCCTGGTCCTCGACCAGAAACGGGCACTTTTTCAAGAAATCATTGCCCAAAACGGGCCTCCCATCAGCATGGGGCTGACCGAGGACGATATCTATGGGTTGTTCGATATCAACAAACCCAAACGCGCAGCTTGATCCAAGGTTTGCCAAATCTAAAGCACTTTGATTAGCCATATTGCCCAAATTTCCCAGCCGTCCATATTGGCTGAGGTTCTCTTGGTTCGCAAACTCATTTGGTCTAAAACATAGTCTCAACGGCAAGCTGTTATCCGGCCCCATACGGAAAAAGCCTGCCGCATGTCTTGATTGAGGATGATTGACAATGAGCAATAAGCGTTTGGCTTTGGTGGTTGGCGGCGGACCTGCACCGGGAATTAACGGCGTCATCAGCGCTGTCACCATTGAGGCCCTCACCCAACAAGGGTGGGATGTTTACGGCGTGATGGAAGGCTTCAAGCACCTGGTAAAAGGTGACAAAAGCCAAATGATAAAGCTCACCCTCGACGATGTCAAAAACATCAACATCAAAGGTGGCTCCATCCTGTCCACAGCACGCGTCAATCCTGCCAAGAACGAGCAAGATCTCAAGACGGTGCTCAATGTCTTCAAAGAAATGGATATCAGCTACCTTGTCACCATTGGCGGTGACGATACGGCCTATTCTGGCAGCCAAGTCTACCGGGCTGGCGGTGGCTCCATTCGCGTCGCTCATGTGCCCAAGACCATCGACAATGACCTGCCCTTGCCCCCGGCAGTACCAACCTTCGGTTTTGAAACCGCCCGCCAAATTGGCGTCAATCTGGTTCGCAATCTCATTGAGGATGCCAAAACCAGCCGACGCTGGTTCTTCGTCATCAGCATGGGCCGCGCCGCTGGCCACCTGGCCTTGGGTATTGGCAAGTCCGCCGCGGCCACACTCACCATCATCCCAGAAGAGTTCCGCAAAAACTCGCCCACACTGGAGAGCCTGTGCGAAATCCTCGTGGGGGCCATTATCAAGCGCCGCTCCAAGGGCCAGGATTATGGTGTTGCCGTGTTGGCTGAAGGCTTGGTCGAGGCCTTGGGTGAGGAGGCACTACTGGCCATGGGTGAGTCTCAACTGGCACGCTATGGCAAAATCGAACGCGATCCCCATGGCCATCTCCGCATGGCCGAAGTTGACTTTGGTCGCATGATCAAGGATCAGGTCGGACAGCGCCTCAAAGCCTTGGGTATCAGCATGACTCTCACCGAGAAGGAAATCGGCTACGAACTCCGTTGTGCCGACCCGGTGCCTTTTGATGCCGAGTACACCCGCGACCTGGGCTACAGTGCCGTGAAATTCTTGCTCAGCCCCGAATCCGAGAAATATGGCGCTATCATCAGCCTGGTCGATGGCAAGATGAAGCCGCTGCCTTTCGAGAGCATGCTCGATCCGAAAACCAAGCGTATGCAAACCCGCAAGGTCGACATCACGGGCGAAGGCTATGAATGCGCCCGCCGCTATATGATTCGCCTCGACCGCCGCGATGTCGAAAATCCTGAAAATGTCGCCCGACTGGCCAAGGCCGGCAACATGGACGAAAAAACCTTTGTCGAGCGCTTCAGCAAAATCATCGACACCTGATTTATCAACCAACCAACAATCAAGGCCCCGTTAGCCAAAGCTGCCGGGGCCTTGATTGTTTCACCCATACCTGGCAAAAAGCCGCGGCCCCCATCCGAATACACCGAACTAGGGCTTCGCTGTTGTGGGCTTCCAAACGATTACTTCGTCTCTTTCATCTCCGAGAGCAGTTCGTTCACTGCCTCTTCCATTTTCTCACCCCGAAGGTCCTTGTGGCGTATCTTGCCAGTGTGGTCAAGGATGTAGATAGTAGGGTAATAACGGATGTTCCAGTCCTTCAAAATTCCTTTACGCTCGGCAAACCAGTGGGTCCAAGGCATTTTTTCTTTTTCAAGGAAGGTGCGCAAGGTTTCCATCTTGTCGTCGCCACTCACCGAGATGAGCGCGAATGGCTTGTCCTTCAGCCGCTCGACCATCTCGCGCTCGTGGGGGATCATTTGCTTGCAAGGCCCACACCATGTGGCCCAAATATCCAACACCACCACCTTGCCCTTGTAGTTGGAAAGCTTGTCTTCAAGTTCCTTGTCGCCATCCAGCTTCAGGCAGGTCACCTCAGGCGCGACCTTGCCTGCACTCAAATTGCGGATCTCAAAAAGTGCCGGCTTTGCCATGTCGCCAAGGGTTCCGCCCCGTGGGCCAGCAACATCCGCATACTCTTTGGCGATCAACTCGTACTGCTTAGCCACTTCTTCCAAAGCCTTTGCCTGCTCCTCGGCAGACAGGCCCCGTTGCAAATTGGTCTGCGCACTTTGGGCCAGCGAAAACAGCAGTTGCCCCTTGGTATCCCGCGGTAACTTGTCATTGGAGAGCAGATTCTTGGCTTGTTGACGGCCATCGGGGGTCGAGGCCAAGCTGGCGATCATCATCTTCATCTTGGGATGACTGATGAACTTGCCAAACAAAATCTCCCGCGCCTCGCTCCCAGCCTTGCTTGTCGGCAGCGTTCCCAGCGTGCTGGCAAATTGCAGCGCATCAAAGGCCGCCTCGTCTTCAAGGTCTTTCTTCGCAATTTCCAAAGCCTTTTGCGCGACAGGTTCGCCCTTGGGCAATTGCTTCACAATTTCAATGCGGTCCGCTTCGTTGTCGGTTGTCCGCAACTTTGAAAGAACCGTGCTCTGCTGCACTGTGAATTGTGATCGCAGTGCCGCCAAGTCTTTTCCGGCTTGCGTGGTAGGTGCAGTCCTCCCGCCCAATTCCAACTGGGCCCCCGCCGCTGGCAGTGCGATCTTCGCCGCAGGAATCGCCTTCTCCTGCCCCTGCACCAATCCCCAAAAGGCACCTGATAGGGCTAGTGCTCCACATACATGCAGTCGATTCATCGAACCACTCCTGAAGATTTTTACCACTTACTTGAGTCAATTCTCACAGATAACATCCGGCAAAACCATCTCCAAGGATAAAACAGGGAATTTGGCCAACTATCAAAAGATTGGTGAACCAGTAGTTTTGCACCGTTCCAGACGCAAAAATGGGTAGCATGGGCGATTTGTGACCGCCTTTCTTCCGCTTGTTTCCCCAACCGCCAAATCCTATAGTCCCGCCCCACTAGCAGCCAATTGCAGCCATGGTGGTCCCCGGAGCGTTGGGTTGGATGAGTTCGCAAAAGCAAAGCAATGAGGTTGATTCAACCGGCGCTCTGGGCAGGTTGACTTCTCGTTTAGCCGGACTCGCATGGGATAACCCACGCTGGTTCCTGATAGCCGGTCTGATTCTCACACTCATCTCAGGCGTCTATGCGGCCTCACGCCTTCGCTTCATGACCAATCGAAACGACATGATCAGCAGTGCCAAGCCGGTGCAGCAGCGCTGGAAGGAGCACCTCGACCGTGTTGGCTCCGAAGATGACATGGTGGTGGTGGCCACCGGTGCTAGCCAATCCAACCAAGACCAGTTCCTGACAGAGGTTGAGGCCCGTTTTCGGGCCGAACCCCAAAGCTTCAATCGCATCTGGCGCGAAGTCGATCTCCGACCCATCGCCAGCCGGTCAATGCTGCTCAATAACACCGAACAAATCGAATCCATCGTCCACGAATTACGCACCATGCGCCCCCTTCTCGATCTGCCACTCGGCTGGAACCTGTTCACCCTGCGCAACCTCATTTTTGAAACCCGTCACCGCCTCAAGGCCGTGGCAACAGAACGCGAGGAAGGCCGTCGCCTCAAAGCCCAAGGTAAACCAGGTGCAGAAATCGATGGCCAAGTCCTTACCCAATTAAACAACCTGTTGGGTGCCGCCACCAACGAGGTGAATGGCAAAAAACAGCCCACACCCCTTTGGCAGCCAGCCGGAGGCTCCGACCCGCGCGAGGCCATGCTCCAAAAGCCCCAACGCCTTCAAAGCGATGATGGCAAACTCTCATTCCTGCTGGCTAGTCCCGTGCCAGACGAGTCCGACCCAATGTGCCCCCAAGTGGCAGGTGTGCGCCGGGCAAGGGAAATTATCGCTGAAGTGGCTGCCAATTATCCTGATATGGAAGTGGGGCTAACCGGCCTGCCAGTCCTCGAATCCGATGAGATGGATGCCAGCACCCGCGATAGCACCCGGTCTAGTTGGCTGGCTTTTCTGGGAGTACTCGCTCTCTATGCCTGGGTGTTTCGCCAATGGCGGGCACCCTTGGCAAGTGGCCTGCCCCTGCTGGCGGGAACCATCTGGGCACTGGGTTTTGCCACACTTTCGGTGGGCCACCTCAACCTGCTGTCCGCCACCTTCGCTGTGATGCTCATCGGCATGGGCGATTACGCCGTCCTGCTGGTTAGCCGCTTCCAGCTCGAACGCGACAACATGCGCGATAATTCAAGGCTGGCTGCGCGTAAGGCCTTGGTTCGCGCAGCCAGCGCCACTGGCCCATCCATCATCACCGCCGCAATCACAGGTATGCTCGCCTTCTTCGCCACCATGCTGGCCGATTTTCAGGCCGTCGCAGAACTCGGCCTCATCGCTGGTGGTGGCCTTTTACTCTGCGCTGTTAGCGCCCTTTGTCTGGCCCCACCGCTGCTGAGCGTTCTCACCATAGAGCCGCGCCTGCAATCAGGCACCATACGCATGCCCACCCCCGCAGTGAACGCCGGCTGGGCAAACGGCTGGGCCGCCCGCCCCGGTCTAGCCTTGGCTATCGGCCTCACCGTCTGGGTACTCCTAGCTGGCGGTTGCTGGTGGACCACTTACGACGCCAACCTCCTACGCCTTCAGGGCGACAGTCTCCCCTCCGTTCAGTGGGAAAAGCGCCTTCTAGCTTCCACAAAAGGCGCATCTTGGCATGCGCTGGTTTGGGCAGACAACCGCCAACAAGCTCTCGAACTAAAAAACAAACTCGAAGCACTGCCAGAGGTTGGCCGCATCAGCGAAACCGCCAGTCTGCTGCCAACTCAGGCCGAACAATCAACCAAACAACCACTTTTGGCCGAGATTCGCCAGCGTCTAGTGCGCCTCCCAGAAAATGGCTCAACCCTACTTCACCCGCGCTCAAGCCCCCAGGCCATTGCCACCGAGGTCAACCTGCTTAAAAACCAGTTGGCAGCTCCCGAATTGGCTGACATCCAAAGCAAAAACGCCCTTATCCAATCCTGCGATGCGCTCAAAAACGCTCTCGAAACCAACGAAAAATCCGCCGCCTCCAGCTTGGCTCGCCTCGACGATCGCATGGCCGCCGAACTGCTGGCCAACCTGCACAAGCTCCGTTCGGTCTCCCAACAAGGCTTTATCACAGCCGCAGATTTGCCGGCTGATTTTCAACAGCGCCACATGGATAAAGATGGCAAGTTTCTGCTGCGCGTTTTTGCCAAGAACGAACTCTGGGAAACCCAGGCCCTTCTGCAATTCAACAACGCCGTCGCATCGGTCGCCCCCGAAGCCACAGGTAAGCCCTTCACCACTCATGAGGGGCTAGAGGGCATGCGCCAAGGCTTCTTACGAGCCGGCCTACTCTCCCTCATTGCCATCACCTGTGTGCTCGCCTTCGACCTGCGCAGCGCAAGATTAGTAGCTCTGGCTTTGGCCCCACTCACGGCCGGATTGGTAGCTTCACTAGGCCTCATGGGGTGGCTGGGCCTAGCCCTTAACCCTGCCAATCTCATTGCCTTGCCACTTATCTTGGGGGTGGGTGTTGATAACGGCGTCCATGTTATTCACGATTGGCTCCACCGCGAAGATCACGCGCGCAGTTACAAGCTCCACCCCGGCACCCTTCAAGGCATTCTGCTGGCCGGCATGACCACGGTTTTGGGCTTCGGCACCCTGGCATTAAGCGGCCACCAAGGCCTGCATAGTCTCGGTTTGCTTCTCGCCACAGGCGTGGCCGCCTGCATGCTCAGTGCGCTGGCTCTGCTGCCCGCACTTCTCAGGGGCGTTAGGCTTCCCGGTAGTGCCTCCCGCAAACTGCAATTAGATCCACAAAAGCCTTCCAGCCCGGCAGTTCAAGCTGCCTGACCCAGGCCATACAAACCCAAACCCTAAAATTTGCAGCTGCATTCATCAAAGAACGAAATCACTTGACCTTCAGCCCCAGAGCTAAAAGCATATTCTCAGTTGGCATCAAATCGATGAGCTAAACGGCGGGAATTGATGTCTAGTTTTTCTAAAATGTCGCGAACAGGGTCTAAAATTATTCTGCTATCTTGGGCCCACAATATTATATCGAGGTTTTCCTGCCCGTTTTTTAACCGATCAATGATGTCATTCAGAAGCTGGCCATGTTCTTTAAACAGTCGCGGCAAAAGCCCAAAATCTCCCCGATCCAACTCGATCCAAAAGCATTTGCCTTGCAGATGTTCCAGCCAGCGAGCCCGTAAATAACCCCACCAGTGAATTTGGACCCACCGCCGTGTGGCCGTGTCGCCCAAATCCATCCCGGCTTTCTCACTCTCAATCCACTTGAAAGAGGCCTCTTCCTTCAGGCACTCCTCGTGGATGGATCCGACTTTCATCAAGGAGTATCCACTGGGTGAGACGATTTTATGTTTATCGTCCCGCAACAGAACTAATGTTTAGTTTAGCCCAACCTGCGAGGTGGGGCAAGAAATACGGCCTACCCTCATCCACACAATTCACCCTATCTGTAACGATTGGAAGGGCATTTCGGTTGGCTCGCAACCTAAAACCAGTCACCGAATGGTATAGCCACCATCCACCACCAAATTGGCCCCGGTGATATAACGACCAGCCTCGCTCGCCAGCAAGAGCAACGGCCCAGCCAGTTCTTCCGGCTTACCCCACCTACCCAATGCGGTGTGGTCTGAAAAAGCCTGCTTTTCGGCCTCGCTCAGCATGCTCATCGGTAAATCGGTTAAAAACGGCCCCGGCGACAAACAATTCACCGTCACTCCATACTGCCCCAAATCTAGTGCCATCGCCCGGCACAAACCCAGCAAAGCTGATTTCGTCGCCGAATACACATTTCGCTTTTCCTTGCT
>CAIWHS010000402.1 GCA_903912515.1 uncultured Planctomycetaceae bacterium | reverse complement strand
CCGGCGCGGCGAAGTTGCCATTGCCGAGGCCGCGCATTACCGACACGGTTGCAGACTGCACATTGGCGGTTGCCAAGTCGAGGATGCCATCGCGGTTGAAATCGCCGAGTACTAGGTCAATGGCCTGTGTCCTCAAGCCGGTCGTCATCTGGGAGCGGAAGGTGCCGTCGCCATTACCGAGAAGGACCGAAACGGAGGGGCTATACAGGTTGGAGACCACCAGGTCGGCGTTGCCGTCGCGATTGAGGTCACCGACTGCTACGGCGACCGGGTTGAAGCCGACCGCGTAATCCCTACGCTCGTAGGCGGCGCTCGAGCCGTTGAGCAGCACGGAGACTGTGTTGCTTGCCGAGCTGCCGCTGAACTGAGAACCTGTCGTGACGATGTCCACCAGGCCGTCCCGGTTGAAGTCCCCTGTCATCATGCCCCATGGATTCCCTGACACCGGGACCACCGAGGGAGTGATCCTGGCATCTAGGCTTTCCAGGGTCATCCGGTTTTTTCTAAAGCAGGGCTTTCTGTTGTTAGGGATCCCAAACCAAAATTTCAGAAGAGCGGATGTGATCTTCATGACAACTTTCCTTTCCCATGATGATGAACGGCTGAATAAGGCATGAATGGAAAAAAATCTCGCCCACGAGACATGGCTTCCCAATAAATTCGGAAGATCACGGTTCAAACGCTCCCCATCTCGCAACCGGCTGCTTCCATCGACAGTTTCAATTGTGCGGCTACCTTACGGAGAGCGTCCTTGGCGTTGTCGCGGAGGATGGGGCTGGGGAACATGCCGGAGGCTGCCAGGGTGTTGAACCTAGCTGCGAGTCTGCGGTATTCCCGCCACAATCGGGCAAGGTTCTCGGTGTCTCCGGTTGAAAACCGCAGGGTCTGGATCAGGTTCCGGCTCCGCTGCAGGACCTGGTCTCCGTCCATGAAAGAAATGCCGGAGCGGTCAATGTTCTTCTCGACTTTTACGTAAGGATCGCAGCGGGTTCTGAGCGCGTTCAGGTCATTCTTAACGGATTCGAATTGCTCTCCTGCTTCGCGCACCAACCGGCTGAATTCAGACTTAAGCCTCCTACGCTCGGCTTCCATGGCGGTCAATTCGGCGATGGTCCGCTCTTTAGGGCGGGACAAACTTTTCTCCAAGCCAGCGAGGGCTTGCGCAATGGCGTCCAGCCCCGAAACGCTTGGATGAATTCCTTTGGCCTGCATGATCATGATCCACTCCCCTTTCTTCCGGCTTTGTTTTGACCTTGGCTTGCCGGGCACGAGGGTTGAATCAGGAAACACCGAAAAACGAGACATCGCCTTTAGAAAAAAGTAAAACCGGGCTGGGACAAACGTCCCAAGCCCGGTTGCATGCTGTGATTACTGAGGGAGTGCCGTGGTTTTCCAAGAGCCTTATCCGGTAACGGGGAGCGACCTGCTGCCGGGAACCTTCAGCCGGCCCAAGCGGTTCAGCCTGTTGCCAAAGCCAGTGACAGCGCCGATTTCCCGGGCGCCGAAATCCGTCAGGCCACAATCTGCCAATTGAACCAGACGCTTCTGGAATCCATCCGCGATATCGGTGCCAGCGACGGATTCTGCCTGCCGCTGGCCCTGGTGGATCATGCAGAGCAAGGAATCAGACATGACCACCGTCAGTAGGGTGACGTTGCCCAAGAAGGAAAAGATGAAGACAACGATACTGTTGACCCAGTCCCACTGGAAGTCTGCATGCCGAATCACCTGGAAGGCCACCAGGCTCAGGCCGGCGGATTGGAACAGGAACTGGATCCGGCGTACCCTGGCGACAGCCTGGGAGGCGTCTTCCTGCGATGCGGGGGAAAGGATGCTCTTGGCCCGGACAAACACAGCCGAACTACCGGCGGCGAGTAACAGCAGGCCCGCGCCCAGGATCACGAACGAGGTCTGCAGCGCCGTGATGGCGGCGAGCACCAGGAAAAGCGCGTAGACTGGCGCCGCCAGCATGCACAGCCACCCCGGAACGGCGCTTTCGGGCAGCAGTGTCTTCAGCGAGAGGCTGCAGCGGATGATACCCGGGAACAGGCCGAAGATCTTCGGTGCCAGCACCGCCACCGAATGCAACCCGAGGGCCAGCAGTGCCATCTTGCTCGAAACGAACAGGCTGAGGGGCAGCAGCAAAACCAGGAAGGGCCCGGCGAATTGCACCAGCCACGCGGCGGTGGCGTAGGCCTTGGAGGAGGGGATGGAAGACCAGCGCACGGCCGCCACGAGGCACAGCCCAAACGAGATGACCTGGAACAGGAAAAAAACCCCGTTTTGGACCCGCATGACCGGATGCCGGGAGTCATCTGACATACCAAGGCGGATGTCGTTGGCGGAGAAGGCCAGGGTCACGCCGAGCACCAGCACGCAGACCATCAGCAGTGACCTGCGCCAACTGGCATAGTCCTGGGCGAGGCTGCTGCCTACGGGTGTGGCGGCCGACTCCAGGGCGGCGACCTCCTGGGGTGTGGCCCGGATCCAGTGGAAGTCGCTCCGGCAGATCCTGGACCAGAAGAGGCGGTACATCCGGAAGGTGTCCTTGGCCTTTTCCTTGACGCAACCAATTCGGTCGTTATCCCTCGGTGGCGCCATTTCAGGCTGTTTCACAGAGTCGCCGGGAGTTTCCACCCTGGTTTTGACGGATGCCACGCCCGTCGCACGCGAACTATTGCGAACCATCCCGTCGGTCTTCATTCCCATGAGTCCCGGAACCACCGAGACCTGTTCCCAGCGAGGCAATCCGGCCCGCCAGACATAATCCCCGGAAGACAACTTGCCTTGGGCGGCCAGGGTCCGCAGGTCCCTGGAGCTGACCGGTCCCAGCTTCCTTCTGTCGCTTGTGTAATACCATTCGGTGGCCATGACTGGATAACTCCTTCAATCAGGTGTTTGGACTCGTTGGGCAGAGGGGATCTGTGGTTCGTTCCATCGCGCGGGAGCTTTTGGGTTCCCTGCGAGCGGGTGGACTCCAGGCCGCCTGGCGGCCTGGAGCTTCCTGCCATCACGGCTTGTTCACGGCAACCCGCTGGCCTTCGAGTTTCCCGAAGGCCAGTTGGGCGATGAACCAGACCGCCGGGTTCTTCGCGTTTTGGCGCACGGTCAACCGGAAGATCTGACCCATGACCGGCTGGGCATCCCTTCCCATGTTCTCCAGGCACATCAGGCTGAAGGACTGCACAGTCGGATCAGGATTCAGCAGGTTCTGGGCCAAGGCCTT
>CAIWHS010000401.1 GCA_903912515.1 uncultured Planctomycetaceae bacterium | reverse complement strand
GCCCTCGACCTGGCCCGCGAAAACCAATCCACCCGCGATCTCTACGGCGACACCATCCAAGGCCGCCAGATGCTGCTGGCCCGTCGCCTCGTCGAACGCGGTACCAGAGTTGTGCAGGTTTGGACAGGTGCAGGCCAACCATGGGACAGCCACGATGATCTCGAAGCTAATCACCGCCGACTCGCCAAAGATTGCGATCAGGCCATTGCAGCCCTACTAGTCGACCTCAAAAGGCGTGGCTTGCTCGAAGACACTTTGGTCTTGTGGGGAGGCGAATTTGGCCGAACCCCAACAGTTGAGTTGCCAACCCCCGGTTCCAATTTGGGCCGCCTAAACGGGCGCGACCACAATCCCTACGGCTTCAGCATGTGGCTGGCAGGCGGCGGCGTTCGCGCGGGCACCGCTGTCGGTGCCACCGACGAATTCGGCTACAAGGCTGTTGAAAACCCCGTCCATATCCACGACCTGCACGCCACCATACTGCACCTGATGGGCTTCGATCACCAAAAGCTAACTTACCGGCTTGCGGGCCGTGATTTTCGCTTGACCGATGTCCACGGCCGCGTCGTTCCGGAGATTCTCGCCTGATTCTAGATTCAGCTTTAGCTTCCAAGATCGACAAGTTTTAGTCACAGCTTGGAGTCCCCGTGGATTAAGGGAACAGCCCCCGCCGCTCCATTTCCTTGGCCACTTTTTGCACACCCAGCACCAAAGCCGCCGTGCGGTTGGCCAATTTGCGTTCCTTGGCAAGGCCATTCACCCGGTGGAATGCACCCAGCATCAGCTCTTCCAGCTTCTCGTTAACCTGTTTTTCGCTCCAGAAATATTGCTGCAGGTCTTGCACCCACTCAAAGTAGCTAACGGTCACACCACCTGCATTACACAACACATCAGGTATCACATAAATATCACTATTTTGAATGATCGAGTCCGCCCCGGGTGTGGTCGGGCCGTTTGCACCTTCAGCCAGCACCCTACATTTCAACTTGCTCGCATTTTTCTCGTCTATCACCCGCTCCATGGCCGCAGGCACCGCCAAAGTGCATTGCTGGGTCAGCAGTTCAGCAGCATCCAGCTCCTCACCACCCTTGAATTTGCCAAGCGATGCACCGGTGGCAGCGTGAGCCATCAAGGCTTGGATGTCCAAGCCCTTGGGGTTGCGGGTCGCACCCGTCTTGTCGCCTACCGCTATCACCTTCACACCACGCTTCACCAGCTCCAAGCATGTCACCGACCCGACATTGCCAAAGCCTTGCACAACTGCCGTGGCGGTTTCCGGCCGTATCCCCAACTCTGCGAATGCCGCCATGGCCGTCATCACCACACCCCGGCCCGTCGCCTCGCGCCGCCCGATAATGCCGCCAATCTCAACAGGCTTGCCAGTCACAATCTCTGGGCAGGCATACCCCACCTTCATGCTGTAAGTGTCCATAATCCAAGCCATAGTCTGTTCATCGGTGCCCATGTCGGGTGCCATCACATCCATGCGCGGTCCAATAATTGCCAATACTTCCTCGGTGAAGCGCCTCGTGAGGCGTTCCTTCTCACCCAACGAAAGAGCCGAAGGGTCCACCGCGATACCGCCTTTGGCACCCGAGAAAGGCAGGTTCATGATGGCGCATTTCCAACTCATCCACATGGCCAAGGCCGCCACCTCGCCCAAGTCCACCATCGGGTGATATCGCAATCCACCCTTGCTCGGCCCGCTCGTTAGGCTGTGTTGCACCCGGAATCCGGCGAATGTCTCAATCTTGCCGTCATCCCGCCGTACCGGCACCGACACAACCATGGCCCTCTTCGGTATCGCCATGCGCCTGAGAACATCCGGATGCAGG
>CAIWHS010000400.1 GCA_903912515.1 uncultured Planctomycetaceae bacterium | reverse complement strand
CTACCTAAAAGCATGCACCCACACCGACTGCGCCTAGACCAATAACCACGGTTAAATTTAGGCCAGACGGAGTGCGGATAACCAATACTTAGGCACTTTATTATTCCATGAAAAAAAGACCTCTCGCTAGTGTTAGCGAGAGGTCTTTCATTGTCGCAAATCCGAAAAGGTTAGGCCTTGATGCCTGCTGCCTCGCGCAGCACCTGGGCTTTGTCTGTCTTCTCCCAGTGGAAGTTCTCTAGCTCGCGACCAAAGTGACCGTGGGCTGCGGTTTCACGGTAAATTGGCCGACGCAGATTAAGGGTCTCAATGATACCTGCGGGGGTCAACTTGAAGTTGTCCTTCACCAGTTTGGCAATCTGGCCATCGGTCAAACCATGTTTGGCTGAACCGAAAGTGCTCACCCAAATGTTAATCGGGTCAGGGTAGCCAATGGCATAAGAAACCTGAACTTCGCATTGGCCAGCGAGACCGGCCTTCACAATGTTCTTCGCGATGTAACGGCACATGTATGCCGCTGAGCGATCGACCTTTGTTGGATCCTTGCCTGAAAATGCCCCACCGCCGTGACGGCCCCTACCACCGTAGGTGTCGACAATGATCTTTCTGCCGGTCAGGCCGCAATCACCATGCGGGCCGCCCTCGAGAAAAATACCCGTTGGGTTGATGTGGCAATGAATATGCCCATCCGCCAAAGGTGCCGTCTCACCCACAGGCACCAAGTTGATCTTGCCTTTTCCTTCGACCAGGTCAGGGCGCTCAGCCATCAGCGTGGGCATGATGAGCTTGTCGATGATGGTCCTGCGGGCTTCGTCGGAAAAATACTTCTTTCCATCTCGGCTGACAATCACGCTGTCATCATGCTGCGTGGACAAAACGACCGTGTGAATCCGGTGGGGGGTGCCATCTGCGTTGTACTCAACCGTAACTTGGCTCTTCGCGTCAGGTCGTACAAAGGGGAGTTGCTTGTTACGCCGCATGGTGGCATGGTTTTCGACCAAGCGGTGCGACAAGTAAATGGGCAACGGCATCAGGCTGCGGGTTTCATCGCAGGCAAAACCGAACATCATCCCCTGATCACCTGCGCCACCCGAATCGACACCCACGGAGATGTCTTGGGATTGGGAGTGGAGGTTGCAGTCGACCTGGCAGGTGTCGGCCGCGAAACCGATTGTTGGGTCGACATAGCCGATATCACGGATGGTGTCTCGCACCAGTTTGTCGACTATGGCCCGGGTTAGCGGTGCACCTGTCGTGATTTCACCCGAGACCACCGCAAGGTCGGTAGTCACCATGGTTTCACATGCCACCCGGCTTTTCGGGTCGTGTTTCAGGCAATGGTCCAAGATCGCATCGCTGATCTGATCGGCCACCTTGTCCGGGTGACCCATGGATACCGACTCGCTGGTGAACAGATACCGGTCACTCACGGGAACGCTCCTCAAACCTAAGCCAACAAATGATTTCCAAAGGCAACAGCCGGCGGTGGCCGTGTTGTGGTATCAATCTAGCAGATAAGCCCAATTACCACCTTAGTCAAATTAGAAAACCGGGCCCCTAAGGCCAGCTGAAACGGAATTCTTGCCATGACCGCCCCCCTAGTACTTATTAGCGCCGTTGGTTTGACTCGCCGCCTTTTGCCCCATGCCCCCCGCTTAAACTCATTGGCCCAGGCAAACTGGGCCGTTGGGCAGATTGAACCGAGCCCCGCAGTCACTTGCACCGCCCAAGCCACACTTCTCACCGGCAAGCTCCCGCAAAACCATGGCATCGTCGCTAACGGTTGGCTTTTCCGCGACACCCGCGAAATTCGCCTCTGGCAACAATCCCATCACCTGATCCAGTCGCCAACTCTGCCGCAAATTCTTAAGGCACAAAAACCTTCCCTCAAAACTGCCAACCTTTTCTGGTGGTTCAACCAGGGTGCACCCTTCGATATCAGCGTCACACCCAAACCCTTTTACGGTGCCAATGGCGACAAACGCTTTGGCATCGACGGCTTCCCCCGCGCTGTGCCTAACCGCCTCGAAAAAGATTTGGGGCCTTTTCCCTTCCCCTCCTTCTGGGGCCCTCGTGCTGGCTTGCCCTCCACAGAATGGATCGCCCAAGCCGCTGCCAATGTTTTGCGCAACGACAAACCGGACCTGCTGCTTGCCTACCTCCCCCACCTCGACTATCAGCCCCAGCGAGTTGGCGTGACTGGTGCTGACATGCCCGCCTTGGTGAAACAACTCGATGATGCCGCCGCGCCCCTGCTTGATGCCGCAAAACAGGCAGGGGCCCGGGTTTGGGTGGTTGGTGAATACGGCCATTGCGATGTCAACCAAGCAGTGCCACTGAATCGCATCCTGAGAAAGGCCGGGCTTCTCGAGGTTCGCGATGGCCCCTTTGGTGAAATTCTTGATACCTTCTCCTCTCCGGCATTCGCCTTGGCGGATCACCAAATTGCCCATATCTACCTCAACGAACAGGTCTATCTCAACAAAAAAGCCGACCTACACAAGGTGCGAGAGCTGATCGCCTCCACCCCGGGCGTCGCCCGTGTTCTTGCAGGCGATGAACTGAACGAAATCGGCCTCAATCATCCACGCTCAGGCGACTTGGTTGCCTTGGCCCAACCCCATGCCTGGTTCAGCTACCCTTACTGGCTCGACGATTCCCGCGCTCCCGACTTCGCTCGCACCGTCGATATCCACCGCAAACCCGGGTACGACCCCTGCGAATTGTTGGTCGATCCCCAACTGCTCTGGCCTACCGGTCGTGTCATCCGCCGCCTGATGGCCAAAAAAATGGGATTTAGGACCCTGTTTGACATCATCCCCCTAAATGACGCCCTTGTTCGAGGCAGCCATGGCCTTCCAGCCTCGAACCCGGTCGATCGCCCCATTTGGATTGGCAGCGGCAAGGCCCCCTCCACCGACCAGCCCATGACCGCTTTCCTCCAACCGCTCCTCACGGAACTGGGCCTCTAAGGGAACTTTGGAGATTGCACCTTTCCCCGCAGTTCACTTGTTGGCCCGCATGACTTGGCCCCTGCCTGCCTGCTAATGGTTTATTTTTGCCGGGTGTACTGATTCGTTCCTAGAGGCAAATGGGGAATTTCTTGGATTTTAATGGGGATAAGTTGGGGCAATTTAAAGCCATGCCAGACAGTGGTTTGGGCGTTTTTTTGGCGGGGTTAGCAGGGTGGTGGGTATGTTTTTGGGGCAACGCTTGGGGAAGGAATGGTTGAGAGTGATAGGTGCCTGATGGGGCGATTGAATGGCCGGTTTTGTGATTTGCCCGTGAGCCCGGGGACTTATTACCCCAGAGCGTTGCCCTGCGCTACCTAGCTTGGGCCGCACCTTGGGTGCTTAGGGGAGGTTCATTTCTTCAGTGCATACATTTTTGTCTGCGTGGGTTGCATTGGATTAGTGGCACCATTGGGTTCACGGGCAGGTATGCCATTTGCTTTAGGCTGATAACTCGCCTATAAATGAATAATAGCTGCCTAAAACACTTCTTTGGCACTTGCAAAATTAAAAGTTTTTTTGTTCTATTTTGGGAGTTTTCGACCATGCTTTCTGCTAAAGGTTATGCCATTCTGAGCAATGTTTGTTTTGTCAGTGGCTTTGCATCGATCATTGCTTCTATTGGCATTTGGTTTTTGCTCAAGGAGGGCGACACCGCTCATAGCGAGCGT
Organism: uncultured Planctomycetaceae bacterium; assembly: GCA_903912515.1. GTDB lineage: Bacteria > Planctomycetota > Planctomycetia > Gemmatales > Gemmataceae > UBA6894. Next base: position 14,786 of record CAIWHS010000400.1, on the reverse strand, counting down.
TTTGGCATTTTTGTTGGCCTTTGGGCTCCCACCTTCTTTGCCCTATCGGCCCGCTTTAACCATTATGCCGAGGCTAAATCTAAATAATTGAGATATTAATATTTGAAACACATTTTCTGATGCATCATCATCCCGGCCCTTTTGGGCTGGGTCTTTTTTTATAGATTTTTTGGCCCTAAACGCCCCGGCCAACTTCCCGGTATCGCTGGATGTGCAAGGCTTTGCCGGTCATTGGATCAACTTCTACCAAGGCTCCGGAAAGAGCGATCGCTCCGGTGCTTAGCGACCAACTTTCGGGCAAACCCGTTCGCGTGGTGCGTAAAATGGCCTCCGGCTTTCTTCCCATAACTCCGCTGGTCGATCCGCACATGCCCACATCGGTCTGGTAGGCGGTGCCCTTGGGCAAAATCCGCTCGTCTGCGGTGGCGATGTGCGTGTGCGTTCCCAATGCGGCGCTGACTTTGCCATCTAGATACCAGCCCAGCAACTCTTTCTCTGCCGTGGCCTCTGCGTGCAGGTCGATCAAGGTGATGCCAGGGGACCGGCATATTTCTGGTAAATGGCGATCTAAAGCGTCGAAGGGGCAATCGACAGGCTTCATGAACGCCCTGCCTAACAGGGTGATCACTCGCAAGGGGGTACCACAAGCAAGCAGGGTTTCAACCCAGGCTTTTCCGGGTGCCTGGCTTGGAAGGTTTGCCGGACGGCTAATAGGCTCGCCTCGCTCAATAAGCGGGACAATCTCGCGGCGTTTCAGGCCATGATCGCCCAGGGTTACCAGATCCACCCCACCTTTTCGCAATCGCTGGTATTGCGAGACGGTCAGGCCGGATCCACCGGCTGCGTTTTCTGCGTTAACCACCACCCCAGAAAGGCCTAACTCTCTGCGCAGAATGGGGATGCGATTTTCAACGCAGGTCAGGGCCTCATCGCCCACAATGTCCCCCAAAAACAGCAGTCGTGCCGGTTTTTCCACGATCCCTCCGGCTTTTCACAAAAATTACAGCCCGCTTGATCGTGCGGTCAGTTGGTTTAGACTGTTAATCTAGGTGATCTGGATTCATTTAGCCCGGTACTTGGCAAATGGCCACACCGATTGGCTTGTTTTAGAACTTTCCCGCCTGATTTGGTTTATAGGTTGAATTCCCACCCCCGCCCCCCGCGCATTGGGCCTCCATTTGTTTCGTATTGCCCAGGAGTTTTGGATGATCCCCCTCTTCCCCCGCTTGCGGTCAGGCTTGGCCGGCTTGACAGTGATCTTGGCTTGCCACCAAGTGAAAGCCCAAGTGCCCGATGCCGCTACGCCTGCCCCCTATCTATCGCATTTGACACCGTTGGGCCTTAGCCGGGGAACCACAGTCGAATTGACCTTTGCCGGCAATGATCTCGAAGATCCTGTGGCTCTGGTTTTTGACCACCCGGGTCTTTCTGCAAAGGCGGTCATCCCGCCAACTCCCCCTGCTCCACCTACCCCCAAGGCCGAACCGGGAAAGCCAGCGCCTATGGCCCCACCGGCCCCGCCCCGCCCGCCTGTGACCAAATTCATGGTCACTGCCACGGGCGATGTGCCATTTGGTTGGCACGATGTGCGCATGATCGGCCGGTATGGGGTTTCCAACCCCCACGCTTTTTTGGTGACTGGCATTGCTGAGGCGCAAGAAATTGAACCCAACAACGATGTTCCCGAGGCAAAACCAATCGCCGCAGAAAGTGCCGCCCAGGGAGTTATTGGTGGTGGCACTGATGTCGACTACTTCAAAATGACTTTGATGAAGGGCCAAAACCTATCCCTTGTTTGTCAGGCCTTTAGCATCGAAAGCCCGCTGGATGCGCAAGTGGAGTTGTTTGGGCCCGATGGCAAACTTGTGGTCTCGGGGCGCTCGCCTATCAAGGATGATCTGCTGCTAAACGCTGTTTCCCGCGCGGATGGCGAACATCTCATTCGACTGAGCTCCTTTGGCTACCAAGGCGGCGGAGCCAATTTCCAATACCGTCTGGTTGCAAGCCTGAAGGGTGCGCCTCAGGTAAGCTGGCTCCCTGCCGCTGTATCAGGCCCCGGTCAAACATTGCGGCCTCTCAACATGGAGGGCCCTGCCGGCCAACCTGCGGCTGCTGGTGATGGTGCCCTGCCTTGGCCCCCCCGCCGACTCATCACCTCCCACAATTTACAACCCAAATGGTGGACAACCGCCCAAACCGATAATCCACTGTGCTTCCACCCGCCTCTGGTTGGCAAAGCCCCCCTAGGTACCCCCTGCCTGGTAGAGGCTGAACCCAATGACACAAGAGACAAGGCTCAAGTCATTCCAGCCCTCTGCGATCTCACCGGTCGATTGGACAAGGCCCGCGACGAAGACTGGTACAGAGTGAAGCTGGCCGCCAACAAACCCGTTGTTTTGAAGGCAATTGCCGAGCAGCAGGGGTCCCTGGCTGATTTGCAGGTTGTGGTCTTTGGTCCCGTGGGAGCGCCTGGCGAAAAGCCGAAACCCGACGAAAAAACCTTGCTCGATTTGGACGATGCCCCGCCATCCTCCCCGCTAGGTCGCCTGCTTTGGCGGGTGACCGACCCTGCCCCCTCCAGCTTCACTCCCCCTGCCGAGGGCGATTACCTCATTCGCGTGCGCAGCCGCACTTCCAATTTCAGCGGCGGCCCAAGGCACTTTTACCGTGTGGCACTAGGGGCACCCGAACCCGGCTTTGTGGCGGCCTCATTGCCAGCAAGCCAATACCGGCCTGAATCCATCACCCTTCCCTGTGGCGGTACCACTGCGCTTCTTGTTGGCATTTGGCGACGAGACGGGTTTACAGGCCCTGTAAGCATCAGCGTCAACAATCTTCCCGTAGGCGTGACCTGCCAACCCTTGGTCATCCCTGCGGGTATGGACAAGGGCCATCTGGTGTTTGCAGCAATTGATGGCCCCGCGCCACCGCCCTGGAAAATCAGCATTTTGGCCCGAGCTGAGGTGAATGGCCAAATGGTGGAGCAGCCGGTTCACAGTCTGAACTTCCAGCGACCCGTACCAGCCGGCCAAGTCGCCCTGCTACCCAGGGTGAGGGCTTGTCGCGACCATTGGCTGGGGGTGACTCCGCAGGGAGATGCCAACCCGCTTTTGAGCCCGCCTTTTCGCATTGCTGTGCAACTCGATGCCCAAGGGGTTGCCCCCGGCGGCAAAGCAAATCTTAAGGTGAAGGTTGACCGACTGGTTAAGGAACCGAAGGCGCCGATTGCGCTGCAGACCATCGAGATGCCTGCGAACTTCATCAACAACAATGCGCCGGTAGCAGTTCCACCTGAGGCTGCCGAGGGGGTTATTCCGGTGACGGTTCCCGCTGGATTGCCGTTTGGCGACTACTCTATTGCTGTGCGCGGTCAGGTTGCGTTGCCTTTCAACAAAGACCCCATGGCTAAAGAGAAACCCAACACTTCAAAAGTGGAATGGGCTCAACCGGTTCTCATTCGGGTGATTCCGAAAGAACTGGCCAAGCCCACAGTGCCAGGCCCGGCACCGGTGAAAAAAGGAAGCCGGGGCGAATTGGCTATTGCTCTTGAAAGACTGCATGGCTTCACCGGCCCCCTTCAGGTCGCCCTGGTTCCACCCGCGGGAGATTTGGCCAAGGGCCTCAAGTTCACCTTGTCTGATGTTGCACCGGGTGAAAAACAAGCCAAGATCTTGATCGAGGCCGCAGGCGATGCCGCTCCGGGCATTCGCAAGGACATCAAACTGAAAATCACCGGGCAATGGCCAAATGGCAATCTGCCCATCAGCCAAGAAATCGCATTCACGGTGGAGGTGAAACCATGAGCAAGTTATTCATTCGCGGTCTTTTCCCAAATGTTGCCTTGGCCCTGCTTGGCCTTGCTGCCCCGTCTAATGCGCAGGAAAAAGACGCAAAAGACAAGGCTGCGATGCAGCCCATTGCGGTTGTCGATCTGAAACGGGCGACCCCGGTCATTTATGAGACGGAGATCGAGCCTATTTTGGCTCGCAAATGCGCTTATTGCCACTCAGGCAATATCAAGGAAGGCCAACTGGACTTGGGCTCCCATGCCGCACTGATGAAGGGTGGCCGCAAAGGTGTGAGCGTGGTCGCCGGCAAAGGCCTTGAAAGCTATCTCTACAAGCTGTCGGCCCGGGTGCAAAAACCGTTTATGCCCCCCAAAGGCGAAGAGCCCCTCACGCCTGCCGAACTTGCTTTGGTTAAATTGTGGATCGATCAAGGCGCCAAGCCGCCCACCACCATCAAGACTCGCCCCAGGGTGGTGCTTTCCGCTCCCCCTCAGGGCTATCAGCCAGCATTGGGCCTCGCCCTGTCTGCGGATGGTAAATGGCTTGCCGCTGGAAGAGGTGACCGCCTTGAATTGTGGCAACTGCCCGAGGCGAAACTGGAAAAAACCTTCATTGACGAAGAAATCACCACCAAAGTGAAGAACAAGGACGGCGAAGAGGAAAAGCCAACTGGGGCAGCCCATCGTGGTTTGGTCGAATCTGTGGCCATTTCGCCCGATAACAAATGGGTCATCAGCGGTGGATTTCAGGAAATAGCGGTGTGGGACCGCGATTCAGGCCAGATTATTCGCAAGGTGGACGGCCATGCTGACCGGGTCACCTGCCTGGCCGTGTCGCCTGATGGCAAGTTCCTTGCTGCCGGCGGCGGTGCCCCCACCCTTGAGGGTGAGATCAAGATTTATGAACTGCCCCAACTCAAACGCGTGGCAGATTTGCCCACCGCGCATTCCGACACTGTTTATGGCTTGGCCTTCTCTGCCGATGGCAAACTGTTGGCCAGTGCTGGGGCTGACAAGTTTGTCCGTGTTTGGGAAGTGCCCTCGGGCAAGGCAATCAAAAGCATGGAGGGCCACACCCACCACGCTATGGATGTCTCGTGGAAGGCTGATGGCAAATTGCTAGCCAGCGCAGGTGCTGACAGCACCATCCGTGTGTGGACCTACGAGACCGGCGAACAGGCCCGATCTATCACAGGCCATACCAATCAGGTCAACCGCGTGATGTTTGTCGGGGCCACCCCGCAGGTCGCCACCGTGGCAGGCGACATGACTGCCCGGGTTTGGAATGCGGAAAACAGCCAGGCAGTTCGCACCTTTGCGGGTGCCAAAGGCTTTCTCCAGTCCCTCGCAGTGAGCAAGGATGGAAAAACAATCGCTGCTGGCGGTCAGGATGGCAAAGTGCTTGTGTTCGAATTGGCCACCGGCAAACTTCTCAAAACTTTGCCGGACGACAAATTTGTCGAAAAGCCAATGCCAATGCCTAAACCCATGGATAAGCCAGCCCCCAAACCGCCTGAGAAAGGCCCCGCCAAGCCTGCCAAAAATTAATCCAAAGCCAAGGTTTGCCTTAGGCTAATAGCCCCTTGACCAAATGCCCGTGCACATCGGTGAGGCGGAAATCACGCCCAGCGTGGTGGTAGGTAAGCCGCTCGTGGTCAAAGCCCAGAAGGTGGAGCAGGGTGGCTTGTAAGTCGTGAACGCCCACCGGGTTCTCTGCGACATGGAACCCGAGGTCATCGGTCGAGCCGTAGGTGGTGCCGGCTTTCACGCCACCCCCGGCCATCCACAGGGTATAGGCCTGCGGGTGGTGGTCGCGCCCCTGACTGCGGCCCAAGCTGGGATTGGTCTCCACCATGGGGGTGCGCCCGAATTCGCCACCCCAAATCACCAGCGTGTCGTCCAAAAGGCCACGCGCCTTCAAGTCGCGTACCAGGGCGGCGCAGGCTTGATCGGTCTTGGCGCAATTGCCTTTCAGGTTGCCCACCACATCTGAATGGGCATCCCACCCCTCGTTGTAAATGGTCACATACCTTACACCACGCTCAACCATGCGGCGGGCCATCAGACAAGCCCGGGCAAAACTTGGGGTTTTGGGGTCGGCACCATAGAGCTTTAGAGTGGCCTCCGACTCTTGGGTGAAATCCATCAGTTCAGGCGCGCTTGATTGCAGCCTAAAACCCATCTCGTATGCATTGATTCTGGCATCGATTGCACGGTCGTGTTCGCGGTCTTCGCGTAACCGGTTCAGCTTGGCCGCCATGTCGAGGGTGTCGCGCTGCAGTAGTTGGTCCACACCTGGGGGGTTACTCACATGCAGAATGGGATCTGCCCCGTTGCGCAGGCGGGTGCCGCCATAGGTAGAAGGCATGAACCCGCTCGACCACAAGCCGGCACCGCCGCTGATGCCAGCGCCTGTTGATAGAACCACGAAGGCTGGCAGGTTCTGGGTTTCGCACCCCAGGCCGTAAATGGCCCATGAGCCGATGGATGGCCGACCCGGTTGGCTGAAACCAGTCTGAAAGAAGAGTTGTGCTGGTGCATGGTTGAACTGATCGGTGCGCATTGAGCGCACAATGCACAATTCATCGGCTATGGAGGCGGTGTAGGGCAACACCTCGGAAATTTCAGCCCCCGACTTGCCATGCTTTTTAAACTTGAAACGCGGACCCAGAACCGCAGCATCCGGACGGATAAAGGCGTAACGCTGCCCTGCGATCACTGACGGGGGCAGGGGCTTGCCCTCCATCTTGGTCAATTCGGGTTTGTTGTCGAACAGGTCAAGCTGGCTGGGTGCTCCAGTCATGAACAAGTGGATGACCCGCTTGGCCTTGGGCGCGAAATGGGGCTGCCTGGGGGCCAGTAAATCTGGCTTGGTAGCGGTTACGCCTTGGGAAGCGTTGCCCAAACCGGCTAGTGCCATGGCACCGAGACCCAATCCGGTTTTGCCCAGAAAGGTTCGTCGTGCAACGCGTAAAGCTTCTTGTCGGAGGGGGTTCATCGTTTTACCACCGTTTCATCCAGATTGAAAAGCATCCGCCCCAATGCGGTGAAGGCCGCTTTGCGAGCAAGTATGTTAATCCCAAACGCAGTCGTTTCTTTGGGATCGATGCCCATCAGGGCTTTGGCCTGGTTGGGTTGGGCGCGAAAACGCTGTTCTTGTCGATTGACAAATTCCACAAGGTCTTTCAGCTCCTCGGCCTCTGGTGGCCGGCTCAGAATTCGGGCAAACGCAAAGGAAATACGGCTAGGGTCATCGCCTTGCTGTTTCAGGGTGCTCTCAGCCAGACCTCTGGCGGCCTCCAGGAAGGCGGGATCATTGAGCAGTAGCAAAGCCTGCAGCGGACTGTTTGAGCGATCTCGCTTGGCAACGCAAGCCTCACCCGAAGGCGCATCAAAAATGAGTGCCTGCGCAAAAGGCGCGGTTCGCTTGGCAAAGGTATAGAGGCTGCGACGGTAGCGGTCTTCGCCTGTGCTGGCAGTCCATGTGAGGGGGCCGTAAGTTCCTTCTGTGGTGATGGAAGGTGGTTGGGGCGGGTAAACACCTGGGCCGCCCATTTTTTTCGACAGCAAACCTGCGGCTTGGAACATTCCATCGCGAATCATTTCCGCATCGAGACGGTGCCTTGGCCCCTTGGCATACAAGCGGTTTTCTGGATCGATGGAGGAAAGATCTTCCCTTGGATTGGAGGATTGTCTGTAAGTGCTGGAAAGCGCGATTAGTTTATGCAACTGTTTCTGCGACCAACCGTTATCCATGAACCAGCCAGCGAGCCAGTCGAGCATTTCGGGATGGGAGGGAAGTTCGCCTTGCAGGCCGAAATCATCGACTGTGCGGACAATGCCCTGCCCCATCAGTGCGGCCCATTGACGGTTGACGGTGACGCGGGCAGTTAGAGGATTGTCCCGATTGACCAGCCAGCGGGCAAAGGCAAGCCGGTCGACTTCGGCCCCATTGGGCAGGGGTGGCAAAAAGGCGGGTATACCTGGCTGCACCGCTTCTTTGGGGCTGAGGTATTCGCCACGGTGACGAACGCGCGTTTGCCTGGGGTTGTCGGTTTGGCGCTGGCGCATGGCCAGTGTGCTGGTAGGCTTGGGCAGTTTGACGCGCAAAGCCTCGATTTCTTTGCGGGCTTCGGCAAGTTCGGGAGCGACTTTACAGAACTCACGAAGCAACGCCTCGCGGCCCTCGGCCTGATTGTTTGGATGGCGCAGCAGGGCCTGCTCTGCCTCGTGAGGCATATCACGGGGAGAAGGCTCGCTGGCTTGGCGGCTAATCGACCACCGCAGATTGCCAAGGGTTGCTGGGTAGTGCCGGCCAAACGACATTTTGATCGACCATGCGCTGGCGGCAGGAAGTGGCTTTTCGGGATAAAAGACTGCGACTGAACGTTGGCCGGTTAGGCCGGTCGACCACCCGGTTTGCCCTTCGGTATCAATCGCCTTGGCTGCCTCGTAGCCGCCTTTGGCATGCGTTTGGGCTGCCTTGATCAGTTTGACTGGTTGTCCGTCCCACCAAATGTGCAAATCTTCGAGGCAGAAGTCGCCTTTGGGCCCTTCGTACCATGCCATGCCTGGGCCCCCTTCGGGCAATTTGGGGTCGGGCAGGGCTTCGAGGCGGAAGGCGCGCACGCCTTCGACCTCTGCACCATATTCAAGGTCGAAAATATCAACTTTGGTAGTATCGCCTTCTGCCACAATCACGCCATTACCTGGCAGGCGCAGTTTGGGTTCGTTGCTGGTCGCCTTTTTGGGTTGGACAATTTGCCAGTCGCTGGCTTGCCCTTTAGTTTTTTCGATCCATGTTGTTAGGGCCTGGTCCAAGTTGCCTTTGAATTTGCCAGGCAGCCCAAGTTCCAGGGCTTCAATCTGTTGTCGCAGTTCTTTTGCAAGTTGCAGTTGGGCCGGGGTGGGAATTGGCGCTTCGTATTCTTCGGCGTTGTCGAGAAACGCCATGAGTTTGAAGTATTCGGTGTGGGTGAGCGGGTCGTACTTGTGGGTATGGCATTGGGCGCAGCCTAGGGTGAGGCCCAGCCAGGTGGCCCCTGTGGTAGCGACACGGTCAGTCATGGAGTGGAAGCGGAATTCGAGCGGGTCGATGCCACCTTCTTCATTGATCATGGTGTTTCTGTGAAAACCGGTGGCGATGATGCCCTCTTGGCCAGCACCGGGCAGTTGGTCGCCAGCCAATTGCTGCGTAGTGAACTGGTCGAAGGGCATGTCAGCGTTCAAAGCCTTCACCACCCAATCACGCCAAGGCCAGATGCTGCGTGGCCGGTCTTTTTCATAACCATTGGTGTCGGCATAGCGGGCGAGGTCAAGCCAAGGGCGCGCCCACCGTTCGCCGTATCGCGGGTCTGCCAACAGGGTGTCAACCATTTTTCGGTAGGCATCGTCTGATGGATTGTTGGCGAAGGCCTCGACCACTGCTGGCTCTGGAGGCAAACCTATGAGGTCATAATGAACGCGACGGGCAAGGGTTCGGGCATCGGCCGGAGAGGCGGGTTTAACATTTTTGGATTCAAGCTTTGCAAGGACAAAGGCATCGAGCGGGTTATGCACCCAGGCGGCATCTTTTACTTGGGGAATGGCTGGGCGGCTAATTGGCTGAAATGCCCAGTGGGGTTTGTATTCAGCACCAGACGATATCCACTTTTTTAGGATTTCTTTTTGTTTGTCATCGAGTTCCAGCTTTGTGGCTGGCGGGGGCATCCGACGGTCGCCATCGGCATCGAGGCGAGAGACCAATTGGCTTTCTTCGGGTTTGCCGGCAACGATGGCACGCTCACCTGAGCGGGCAGGGGATAGGGCGGAATCGCGCAGGTCGAGACGCAATTTGGCTTTTCGCGTGAGTTCATCGGGGCCATGGCATTTGAAACAGTATTTGGCCAGGATGGGCCTGACCTCGGATGCAAAGTCAGGACTGTTTTGGGCTGGGCTGAAGAAAAGGACTATCCACACCATAAGGTCACCGGGCTGGTTGGAGAGAAGGCGGTACTGAATCTGCTGGAATAACAGCGAAGCAGAGTGAGACGATAGTCTTATTATATGCCAAGTCGTTCCATGCGCACCATCGTAATTGCTCTATATGCAGCATCGTAATTGCTGCATGCGTTGCCTTTATGACCATGGATTTATGCCAAAAGTTCGCGCACGACCTCACCGTGGACATCTGTCAGGCGGAAATCGCGGCCGGCATGGCGAAAAGTGAGTTTTTCATGGTTGAAGCCGAGCAGGTGGAGCATTGTGGCGTGCAAATCATGCACAGCAACAGGCTTCTCGACCGCCCGAAAGCCAAATTCGTCTGTGGCGCCATGGGCGTAACCCCCGCGAACCCCGCCGCCTGCCATCCAAATCGAAAAGCCATAGTGGTTGTGATCACGGCCTGAGAGGGCGGGCAGTTCGGCGACCGGGGTGCGGCCAAATTCGCCACTCCACAAGACCAGCGTGTCATCGAGTAGGCCACGCTGCTGAAGGTCATCGAGAAAAGCGGCGATGGGTTGGTCCCAAGCTTGGGCCAGCGAGCGGTGCTGCCCTTCCAGTCCATCGTGGTTGTCCCAGGGTTGCCCCCCCCCACTCCAGACCTGCACCACGCGAACGCCTTGCTCCAAAAGCCTGCGTGTGAGCATGAGTTGGCGGCCATGAGTTGTGGTGCCGTATTTCTTTTTCACCGACTCGGGCTCATCTTTGAGGTCGAGTGTTTGCAATGCCTGGCTTTGCATGCGGTAGGCCATGTCGAACGATTTAGCTCTGGCCTCCATGGCGGCGGTGGCGGCGCTCATGGAATTATTTTGGACTTGGTGGGATTGATTCAGGGCGGCAAGCAGATCGTATTGTTTTTTCAGCGCATCGTGTCCGAGGGTTGGATGGCGCAGGTTTTCGAGAAGCTTGGCGGGATCGGTTTGAGCGGTATCGAGGTGGACTCCCTGGGTTGAACCGGGCAAGAAGGCGCTGCGCCAGTTTTGCACACCGACCACCGGAAGACCTGAGGGGCAAAGAACAACAAAGGCTGGCAAGTTGCGCGCCTCGCTTCCGAGCCCATGCACCAACCAAGATCCCATGCATGGCCTAGGCAGGCGGCCGTCGCCTGTATTCATGAGCATGAGTGAGGGTTCGTGGTTGGGTACCTCGGCCACCATGGACCGCACCACACAGAGCTTGTCGGCGTGCATAGTGGCGGTGAGCTTGAATAGCTCGCTCACCTCTAATCCAGAACTTCCATACCTTTTGAATGTGAAGGGGGACCGCATGATGCCGGCGGTTTTTCTTTCGGTGCGCAGGCTGCCGGGGGGTTGCTTGCCGTGCAATTTGTCCAGTGTTGGCTTGGGGTCGAAAGTATCGACTTGGCTTGGGCCGCCGTTCATGAACAGGTGGACAAACCGCTTGGCCTTGGGTTTGAAATGGGGAAAACGGGGAGCGAGCGTGGAGCTTGCCTGCTGCTCGGCCATGGCAAAACCAGCCAAGCCAACACCCGCTGGCAGGCTGGCCAGGAATGTGCGGCGAGGCAGGGCGATATCTGTTTGCTGGGAAGTCATGGCACCAGGTGGGGAGAATTCTGAATTCGATGGCCAGAGCATTCGGGGCCTGCTCTTATTTTACCAAAGGTATTGGCGGCGTTGCGAATGTTTTTTCAATCAACCCAGGCAAATCCATTGCCTGCCATAACCGCCTGGGCTGCCTGCTGTGGGCCTTCCGGGCCTGATTGGGCGAGGAATGAAGCCAAACTTTCAATTTCATTGTTGGCTGGCTCCCTTTGCAAAGCTTTTTTGTAGAGCACAGTTATCCAATTTTTATTCATTTTGGGATCGCCGGCTTGTTGTGACAGTGCTTTGGCACAGTCGAGCGCGAAGGGGTTATTCATTAGCCAGAGGGCCTGGAGAGGGGTTGTGGTTTGGTCTCTTTTGGCGGAGGAAGTGTCGGGGCTTGGGAAATCAAAAGCCCGGTATAGCTGGGCCACTTGCAGGCGGTCGATGCGGAGGTAGAGGGTGCGCCTTGGGGCGTTGATGTCAGCAACGGATGGGCCGGCAGCTTTGGCATCGAGCCTGCCTGAGACGGCGAGCATGCTGTCACGCAGGCTTTCAAAATCAAGCCTTCGGGGTTCCATGCGACTAAGTAGACGGTTTTCTGGATCTTTGGCAAAAGCAGAGGGATCGGTTGCTTGGCCTTGCATCCAAACTTGGCTGGTGAGCATTTCCCTTAGGAGTTGTTTCAAAGACCAGCCACTCTGAACGAAGGAGGATGCCAGACTATCGAGCAATTCTGGATGGGTGGGGGACTCTCCACGGGAGCCGAAATCGCTGGGGGTGCGAACCAGCCCCTCGCCAAAAGCCTGTGCCCAGACACGGTTGACCCAAACCCGAGCCAAAAGCGGGTGGTCGGGGCGGGTGATACTCTGAGCCAGTTCAAGACGCCCGGAGCCAATGGGCACGGTTTGCTGATGGCCAAGGCTTGTAGGAATGACACGGGGAACGCTATCGCCTTGCCTGAGCGGATTGCCACGGATGAAGACTTTGGCATCTTCTGGCTTGGGAGCATCGACCAAGCCGTGGGCCCGAGGCGGAGCATCCTTGCCTTCGATGCGCCAATTTTCGACCTTCTTGCGCAGGTCTTGCAGCACCGCTTGGCCAGAGCGATCGGGGAACAATTCAAGGTCGGTGAAAGCGGAGAGCGGGGTGTTCCACGGGGCCTCGGGATTGTTCCAAATGGCGGCGATTTCTTGATATTTCTGTCGGCTTTCTGGTGAAAACGCCTTGGTGAAGGCGTCGGCCGTTTTGATGGGGTTGTCGGGCTTGGCGGACCTGATGGAATTGAGAAGTGAAGCAGGGGCTCCCTTGAATTCGGGATTATCCAGAAGCTGGGCAAGCTTTGGGGCGAAATCTTTATCTGCCATAACCTCGATAGCTAGCCATAGCTTCCAGACGGGTTCAGATTTTCTGGCCGGGGCATCGAGCCAAGCACGCCAACGCTTGAGCAGGGTTGGATTTGGATCTTTTGGATCGGCAATTAGCATGAATTCATCCTGAGCGGGCTTGCCGCGCTGTTCGCGCACGGCCAGAAGGTGCTCGGCAAATCTTGAGCGGGCAGCCTCGAGCATTTCTTGATGGCGTTTGACCAACAAGTCGCGGAGCTTGTTTTCGCGATCCGTCATTTCTTTTTGGAAGGCGGCATGTGCGGGCCCATCTGGGGGTTTGGCAAAGAGAGGTGGAACCTCTGGTTCGACCGAGGCGGCAAAGACTGAATAGAGGCTGTAATAATCTGCGGTGGGTATAGGGTCGAACTTGTGGTCGTGGCAGCGGGAGCAGGCGACGCTCAGGCCTAGCAAGCCCCGTGTGACGACATCGATGCGGTCATCGATAATATCGTGCTGGTTGTTCATGAACCTTCCGCCCAAGGAGAGAAATCCAAGTGCTGGAAGATCGCTGATAGGAGCATTTTTATTTTCGACCAAGCGGTCAGCAGCGAGCTGGGAGCGGATAAAACGATCGTATGGCATGTCAGCATTGAAGGATTGGATGAGCCAGTCGCGGTAGGCGTATGCCCAAGGGAAACTGGCATCTTGGAAGAAGACATAGCCTTTGGTGTCGGAATAGCGCGCGAGATCCATCCAATGTCTTGCCCACCTTTCTCCGAATGCCGGATTATTAAGGAGCTTGTCGATCTGCTTTTTCCAGGCGTTTTGGTCGGTGTCGGCCGCGAAGGCCTCGACCTGCTCGAAGGTTGGGGGAAGGCCCGTGAGAACATAGCTGGCCCGGCGCAGGAGACTACGCTTGTTGGCCGTTGGGGCCAGTCCGAGCTGGTTTTGCCTAAGTGAGGCCAGGACGAGGGTATTTATGGATGAGGACAAAGGAGCGGCAGTGGGATTGGGTGCGGGGGCCAGGGGTTTGTAGGACCATAGATCTTGGCGACTGGCAGGGCCCTTGACGAGTGGCTTGGACTGTGGCCAATGAGCGCCTGAACGGACCCAGTCTTGCATTTGTTGGATTTGAATTTCGGTGAGGGGAACCTTGGGGGGCATGCGTTTTTCGGCAGTGTGCAAGAGCACCTGGACCAGGCGGCTGTCGTCGGGTTTGCCTGGAACTAGGGCTGGGCCGGATTCGCCCCCTTTCAAGGCAGCTTGCAGGCTATCGAGGCGGAGGCCGGCCATTTGCTTGTTGGGGCCGTGGCACTTTTGACAGTGCTCAATGAGGATGGGGCGTATTTCCCGCTCAAAACGGTCATCCGAGGGGCCGGTAAGGCCCGGAACTGGTAGACCCAAGATTAGGGAAAGCAAAAATAGTTTTGGCATGGCAATCAAACGGGTGGAGAAGGCATTGTTTCCATTGCAACATGAATGAGGCCGGGTGTCGAGAGACCGTGAGAATGGTGGCCGAATTTTGATGGCCGTGCATTTGCATTTAAATGATTGCATATTATTGAATTCATCACCAGTAATCTTCCAACAGGTGGGTAGCCATGTCTGACAATTCTGACAATCACCAAGCCGCCGGTTTGGAACCAATTTCGCACCCGCTTTACGACACCAGTGCCACCTTTCGGATGGCGCGGCGACAATTGGACCAATGCGCGGCGGCGATTGACCTGCATCCGGATGTTCTCAGGCGCATGGCTATACCGAAGAGGGCCATGGTTGTGTCGGTGCCGGTACGGCGGGATGACGGCAAGATTGAGACATTCGCCGGATTCCGGGTGCAACACAGCCTAACGAGTGGGCCGAGCAAGGGTGGATTGCGATATCACCCGATGGTGGACTTGGGCGAGGTGGCGGCCTTGGCCATGTGGATGAGTTGGAAATGCGCCATCATGAACCTGCCTTTCTCGGGGGCCAAAGGCGGTATCGCGGTGGACCCTTCGGCTCTTTCGTTGGGTGAGAAGGAACGCCTCACGAGGCGCTTCACCGAGGAAGTATTGGCAATTATTGGACCGCGCATGGATGTGATGGCGCCCGACATGGGCACCGATGAACAGACCATGGCTTGGATTATGGACACTTACAGCATGAAGG
>CAIWHS010000399.1 GCA_903912515.1 uncultured Planctomycetaceae bacterium | reverse complement strand
TTGTTGGTTGCTCCGGTGGAAAATCAAAATCCGGCACCTCCGCCCAAGAAAATGACTCCAAGAGAGTGAAGCTGAGCGCTACCGGCTCAAGCTTTGTCCTCCGTCTCATGCAAGTTTGGGCCGAGAAGGCCCAATCCACCGGTACTCGGGTCGATTACATCTCCACTGGCTCAACCAAGGGCATCCAAGACATGCTCAATGGTGAAACCGACTTCGGTTGCACCGATGCCCCCCTCACCGACGAACAAATGCAAAAGGCTGGTGGTAAAGACAAGGTCCTACACATCCCACTCGCTATGGGTGCGGTGGTGGCTGTTTATAACCTGCCTGATCTGGCCGACAAGCGCCTGAAACTCGATGGCAAAGTCTTGGCCGATGTGTATCTAGGCATCATCAAAAACTGGAATGACAAGGCCATCGCGGCGCTCAATCCCGATCTGAAGCTTCCTGATCTGCCCATCACTGTTTGCCGCCGCTCCGATGGCAGCGGCACCACCTACATTTTCACTAACTACCTTTCTGGAAATAGCGACACTTTCAAACAAAAAGTCGGCCCCGGAACGCAACCCAACTGGCCTGCAGGGGTCGGGCAAGGTGGTCCTAAAAACGATGGCGTCGCTGCCCTTGTTGAAGGTACCCCCGGAGCAATTGGCTATATCGAACTCACCTATGCACTCGACAAGAAAAAACTCCGCATGGCACTTTTGAAGTCAGCCGATGGTGGCGAATTTGTCGAACCAACCATCGCGTCTGTCACCGCCGCCGCTGCTGGCCTTAAAATTCCCGAAGACCTCATCTTTTCACTGGTTAATATTCCAGGCAAAGGGGTATACCCCGCTTGTGGCGTGGTTTGGGCTGTAGCCAAGACCGACGCTAGCAAGGCTAATGGTATTCGTAATTTCCTCAAGTGGGCTCTCGGAAAGGCCGGCCAAGAACTCGCCACCCCAGAGCACTACGCTCCCTTGCCGGATTCTCTTGCCGCTAAGGCGGTCGAGTCTTTGGAAAAACTCAAGGGTAAATAACCGCCTTCACCGGGCTTGTTCATCGCGAGCAGCAAATGAGTGGTCCCTCTCCCTTTGAAATCAGCCCGCCAAGGCCGGCCTCCCGTGGAATAGCTTTTGGCGACCGTTTACTGCGTTGGTGCACCGCCTTGGGTGCCATCGTTTTCCCGGTGGCTGCGGGCATGCTCGCACTTGTACTGCTGCTCGAATCATGGGAGGCCATGAGGGTCTTGGGCCCGTCCTTCCTCCTCGGAAGCGACTGGGATGTCCAAGGACGCAAATTTGGCGCAGTGCCATTTATTTATGGCACTATTGTCACCAGCGTTTTGGCGATGGTTTTTGCCGTCCCCCTAGGGGTAGGGGCTGCCGCATTCTTGGCGGAAATCGCACCTGCTTGGTGGCGGCTGGGAGCAACCTTTCTCATCGAACTACTCGCCGCCATTCCCTCCGTGGTTTATGGCTTTTGGGGGGTCTTTTTTCTCGTCCCCGCACTGCATCCCCTTTTCACCTTCCTGGGGGCTGGAAGCGCGGGCGGTCGCGGGCTGTTCACCGCTGGTCTCTTGCTGGCGCTAATGATTGTCCCTTATATCACTGCCCTGAGTTACGATGCCATCCGCTCGGTACCAAACGCCCAACGCCAAGCCAGCTTGGCACTAGGTGCAAGTCGCTGGCAAACCATTTGGGGCGTTATCCTTCCCAACGCCCGCTCTGGAATTTTGGGTGGCTGCTTGCTGGGCCTTGGTCGCGCGATCGGCGAAACCATGGCAGTTGCCATGGTCATAGGAAACGATCCCCGCATCGGTTCCATTTTCGGCCTCGGCTACTCAATCCCCAGCGTTCTCGCCAACCAAATGCCGGGCGAAAACAGTATGCACCGCAGCGCCTTGGTCGCCTTGGGCTTGGTCCTTTTCGCTATCAGCTTGGCCATCAATATCCTTGCCCGCTGGATTCTCCGGGGCGAAAAGCGTTCCATGCGCCGGACCGAAAAAGACATCCGCCCACCCGCCCCCGAAAATGCCCCCCCAACCACGCCAGCCAAGGCCCGCGAAGATGACAACAACATCTCCGCAGACATCCTCGCCTCCTCCGCAAACAACCTCATGGGTCGGCAGGCCCTCAATGCCCGACTCGATATTTTCATGACCGCAACCCTTTTATTTTGCGTAGCCGTTATTCTCGTCCCACTTTTTCACATTTTTGGCTATGTCACATGGGCTGGTGCAACCAACCTTAGTCCGCAGTTCTTCACCTCCGACTTGTCCAGTGCCACTGCCAAGGGACTGGGACATGCCATGCTGGGAAGCGCCATTCTCGTTATGGTGGCAACTGTCATCGGCACCCCTATGGGTGTCTTGGGGGCCGTCTACCTGGTCGAATATCGCAAGTCCCGCCTCGCACACATCACCCGTTTCGTTGCCGAACTGCTTATTGGCGTCCCCTCGGTTCTGATCGGGCTTTTCATCTACGCATTGCTCATCCAACCCGCAAGCGATCCCAATAGCCCGCTATGGCAGGTCCCTCTTGTGGCCCAATCGCTTTGGCTTTTTCAAAAACTCGATTGGTTGGTCCCGCATCCCACAGGCTGGGCAGGTGCCGTGGCACTTGCTGTCATGCTCATGCCAGTGGTTTTGCGAACATCAGAAGAAGCTCTGAGAACTGTGCCAGATGCGCTCAGGCGCGCAAGCTACGCCTTGGGGGCAACCCCAGCACAAACCGTTCTCCGGGTCATTGTTCCGGCCGCTGCCACAGCCATGGTCACAGGCGTCTTCCTCGGGATGGCTCGCATCGCTGGCGAAACAGCCCCCCTCCTGTTCACTGCCGGGTCCTCTAACTTCTGGCCAGAAGACGGAATGGGCGAAAAAATGCCCTTCCTCACCTACTACATCTACACTTACTCAACAGGGGACAAGGAATCAGAAAAACAAATGGCATGGGCCGGCGCTTTTGTTCTCCTCGCCTTTGTCATGCTGGTCAACATTTCCATGCGCCTCATTTCCGGCCGCCGCGATGTCGCAGCCAGTCGCAGCCAATAACCCCGTTTGACACCACTTTCACCCAATACTGCCACTTGCCCCGAATAGCCAACCCAGGCCAAAGCCAATGTCAGGCGGACCAGAAAAAACCAGAGCCACCGAGCCGCTGGAAGGTATCGATAGCTCCAGGCCGGAGAGGCGACGGGCCAGACTATTTCGCCGAATCTTTATCCCTTTTGCAATAACATGGATCACCCTGCCAGCCCTCGTTGCTGCCATTTTGTCCTGGGTTCTCAGGGATTCCGATATCGATTTAGGGCCACTTTTTCTCGGACTCACTTTTTTGGCACTGACTGGGAGCGGGGTCAGCGTCTGGCTGGCTAGCCGCGTGGCACGAGCCATTGCCCAACCACTTCGTCGTCTCATCCGTTTCGCCGAAAGAACCGGACACGGCGAAACCGGCCTCACCATCCACCTCGAGGCCGACAGCGAATTGAGCATGCTGGGCCGCGCCTTCAACCGCATGTCCGACCGGCTGGCCAAACAAATCGAGCAAATCGATCGCGAAACTGCACAACTGCGGGCGATTCTCGATGGCATGGTTGAAGGGGTGGTGGCGCTCGACTCCAACGAAAGGTTGCTATTTGTCAACGAGCGGGCCATCAGCCTGCTTGACCTGCCTACAAAAAATCCGGTCGGCCGCAGGTTTTGGGAGCTCGTCCGGGTTCGCGAACTACTTGACACCGTCAACAATGCCGTCAAGGGAACCTCCACCGTCTCCTGCGATATCGAATGGCCCGGCACGCCCACCCGCAATCTCACCATCCATGCCACACCCCTCATCGCCCCCAGTGAAATTCAAGTCAGGGGTACCGTGGTGGTGGTGCACGACATCACCGATTTGCGCCGCCTCGAAATGCTCCGTCGCGATTTTGTCGCCAATGTCTCGCACGAACTTAAAACACCTCTTTCCGTCATCAGGCTTTGCGCCGAAACACTCGATTCCGGCGCCTTGGAAGATGCTCAAGCCCGGGGCGGCTTTGTCACTCAAATCATCCAGCAAAGCGAGCGCCTCAGTTTTCTGATTGTCGACCTCCTAAGCATTGCCCGCATAGAAAGCGGCCGTGAATCATTGCGACCTCAGGCAATCGAGGTAGCCGAGGCCTTGGAAGATTGTCTGGCTCGACACGAAAACCAAGCCCACCAGCAGGGCCTCTCCTTAAAGATCAACCAAACCCCGCCCGATCTTTGGCTTTGGATGGACGAGGAAGCCCTCACCCAAGTCCTCGACAACCTAGTTGGAAACGCCATCCGTTACACCCAGGCCTCAGGAGGCACCGTCACACTCTCCGGCCGTCCTGTTCCAGGCAGCACCGAATGGGTCGAATTGGAAGTTCAAGACACCGGAATTGGCATTCCCGAAACCGACCTTCCCCGCATTTTTGAAAGATTTTTCAGAGTCGAAAAAGCCCGGAGCCGCGAATTGGGCGGCACCGGGCTCGGTTTATCCATCGTCAAACATCTAGTCACCGCCAGCGA
>CAIWHS010000398.1 GCA_903912515.1 uncultured Planctomycetaceae bacterium | reverse complement strand
TCAACGCCGAAAGCAGATCAAGCATTTCCACTCCCCGGGCCACCAAATCCGACAGCACCCGCCTTTGCAACTCGTTCTGCGACGCGTGTTCCGTTTCCGACACCGCGGCGTCCAGCCCGCCAACGATTACAAAAAACATATCTTCAATGGCGATCTCGGGCGCATTGAGGAAATCAATGTCGAGGAGCGCCTCCGTGAAGCCATAAAAACACCCGACAAAGGCCACACACTCGAATACGATTGAGCCAAATTCAAAGTCGCAAACCGGCCTGCCGCCAAATCATTGCCACAGTCATTCTGCAGGTCTGGTTTCCAAACGCGCTACCCAATGATCCCGCCAAAATAAGCCACTTGGCCTTTTCTCCACCACCACGCGCCGGGCTTGGCTCCCTGCGCCAGAAATATTCCTCCGGTTCTCTACCCTCAAGTTCAACCAATATCACCAAACCTCAACAATCACCCGCACACCCTACCTACCAACCGCCACTCGCCTTTGCAAAAGTCCCTCAAAAGCACCACGCACCACCATCGCCCCACGCACCGAAAGGTGGTCTTTGTCAATGTAAAAACTCGCTTCGCCATCATTCGCGTAATAGTCTTCCAAACCATCGCCCCGTCTCAGGTAACGGGCCGGGGCAAAAACCAACGCCCCCATCTCTTCCAACTCCTGTCGAATCTCCCGCTGAAAGACCGTCTGCGATTCATACTCTTTTTCCGTCAAGCCCCTAGGCGCACCCAACCCTGCCCTCCCGCGAAAGCCCAGGCACATCGCCCGTGTTATCCCAAGGTGGTAGAAAAACACCGGCACATCCTCCACAAAACAAGGGGTTATCCCCAACTCTCTCAGTCTCGCCACCGTCCCAAACACCGCCTCCCGAAATAACTCCCGGTTGCCCTTCGAATACGATTCCCAATAACACGCCAGCACCACATGGCTCACTTTCAATTCAGCCGCTGCTAGCAACACCTTTTCACCATATTCCACCAAATCCTCTGGGCTAAATTCCTGAAACTTCCGGGTTAGCCCAGCCACAGGTGGCACACCACTATGAATGGCCGCCACCCCTGAAATCCCATGCTGCTTGAACAATTCATCCAAACCCGGAAGCAACGCCTTGGCATGGCTGTCGCCCCAAACCAGCACCTCGGGTCTTTTACCAACCGCTCCAAAAGGGGCCAGCCTCTCAGGTAAATCCACCGCATGCAAATCGACTCCCCACCACCGGGAATCCACCTTCTGGGTTTCCAAAATCGCCCTACCCTCCGCCTCCAGCCTCCACGGAAATCCATGGCGCTTTTGCACAAACATACCCCCGCTTACAACCACCCCCACAACCACCCCGGCAAACACAAACACCATCCGCCGGCTCACAATCAATCCCTTGCCCCGAAACGGCCTCTCCACCAACCACCACGAAACTATGGCTAAAACCACACTCACCGCCACCAGCATCAACTTGCCTACAGCCCCCATCGGCCCCATCGCCAAATAATTGGCAAACGCCATCATTGGCCAGTGCACCAAATACAGCGAATACGAAATTACCCCCACAAACACCACCGGGCGCCACTCAAGCATCGCCCTAACTAAGCTCCCACCAGCACTTCCCCCGCCAATAAGCAACACCGCGCCCAAAACCGGGGCCATCGCCGCCATGCCCGGAAATGCCGTCTCCTTGCCATAAAACAGCGCCGGGCCAACAATCAGGCCCAAACCCAAAACAGCTAAAATCTCTCTCCATATTCGCTTCTCAACCCGCCACATCGGCGCCAATGCCAGTAAAGATCCCGCCAGTAGTTCCCACGCCCGGGTCGGCAGCCAATAAAAGGTAAAACCCGGCTGGCTTTCCAACAACCACACACTCAACCCAAGGCTTGCCATAAACAGCCCCACAAACACACCAGGCAACCACCTGCCCAAACCCAAGCGAAACAGCACAAACATCAAACCGGGCAAAACCAGATAAAACTGCTCTTCAACACCCAATGACCAGGTGTGCAAAAACGGCTTTTCCGCCGCAGCCATGTCAAAGTAACCAGACTCACCCCAAAAGGTGATGTTCGAGAACCCCAGACTGGCCGCCACCACAGACCGGCCCAATAACTTGTATTCGTAAGGCAAAAGCAGGTACCAACCTGCAGCCAAGGTAACTAGGGCGGTCACCCCAAATGCCGGCAAGATTCGCCGGGACCTGCGCTCATAAAAACCACCAAACGAAAAACTCCCAGCCAACAACTCCCGCCACACTATCCCAGTAATCAAATATCCCGATATCACAAAAAACACATCCACACCCACATACCCACCAGCAAAACCAAGACCCACATGGTTCAACACCACCAGCACCACAGCCAACGCCCGCATACCATCAACGTCGGCCCGGTATTTACCCGGTTGTTTCTCGCTGGCTCTGCTAGCCATAACCATTCCCCCGAAAGGAATGCCAACCCATGGGCCCCCAAGTACTGGATGCCCATTCTCTCCCCATCGGGCCCAACCAACTTGCCGCTTTAATACTCCACTCACTTTTCGCACAACCAACCGCACACGATGGTTTGTGCCGACGCAAATCTCCAAAAACCGCTTTTCCCCGCTTTTTTCTTAAAGCTTCATGCCATAAACCTAAACCCACACGGCCTTTCCGTACACTCCCCAAACCCCATTTTCACCTCCCAACCACACTGCCTGCCCGCTAAGATTCAACTTGGAGGTTCCAGCCCATGGTGGTTTCGGTCAACAACCTGCAAAAACACTACGGCAAAGTCCATGCTCTCGATGGCGTCAGCCTGCAGGTCGAGCCCGGCACCCTCTTCGGCCTACTGGGCCAAAATGGCGCCGGAAAAACCACTCTCATCAAAATCCTCCTCGGCCTCGTCGCCCCCACCGCAGGTTCCGCCAACCTCTTGGGCGAACCCGTAGGCAGACCTCTCAACCGCCTCGAAGTCGGCTACCTACCAGAAGATCACAGGCTCCCCGAATACCACACCGGTCCAAGCCTCCTCGAGTTCTACGGCGCCCTCCAAGGCCTGACTCGCCCTGAACGCAAAGCCCGCATACCCTACCTACTCGAAATCCTGGGACTCAAGGGCCGCGAAAAACTCCGCATCCGCGGCTACTCCAAAGGCATGAAACAACGCCTCGGACTCGCCCAAGCACTACTGCACCGCCCCAAGGTACTCTTCCTCGACGAACCCACCGACGGCGTCGACCCGGTCGGCCGTAAAGAAATCCGCGAACTACTCCTCGAGGAAAAACGCCAAGGGGTCACCGTTTTCGTCAACAGCCACCTCCTCGGTGAGGTCGAGCAACTCTGCGACCGCGTCGCCATTCTCCGAAAAGGCACACTTGTTCTCCAAGGCACCGTCGCCGAACTCACCCAGTCCAAGCCCACATGGCTGGTCGCCTTCGATGGCCCTGTCCCCGAAAACCTTCCCTGGAATCTCGACAAACTCGAACAGTCCGAATGCCAAGGCCTACTCCGCCTGTTCCTTGATTCCGCAGCCCCCGAGGCTATCGACCAATTCCTCAGTAAAGCATCCTCCCACGGCCTTCGGCTCCGCCACCTCCAACGCGAACGCGGCTCCCTCGAAGACCTCTACCTCTCACTCGCCGACCGTGGAGGCCCAGCAGTATGAGCCTTCAACCAACACTCCGCCCAGGGTTGATCCGCTCCTTCGTCGCAATGCTGCGCGATGCCTGGCGTGAATTCCTCGATGCCAAAATCCTCTACATCCTGCTCGCAGCCATTGGCCTCATCTTTGGTGTCGCCCTCACCGGCCACATCGAACCAATGGTCGGCGGAACCGAACTGCCCGACAAAAAAAAACAACCCGGTGGCAGGCAATACCTCGACATCTGCGCCAAATCCCTCGCCGTCAACCTCGACGGAGTCGACTTCTCCAAAGAAAACATCAGCGACATCGCAGGCAGGGCTACAGGCTCCCTCTATTCCATTGCCAAGGCCGAATCGACTGATGGCAAGGACCTGCCCACCACTTCTTGGAAGGTTGCCCTCAACCGCAACTCCCTGCCACTTTTAGGCAAGGCCGAATCCCCAGATCAAATCCGCGCCCGCTTCGGCAAAATCGCCGATGGTCAACTCTGGCAAGTCACCGATATCCGCGAATCCACTCCACCACTCGCAAAGGCCCTGGGCCAACAATCCTGGGAGCTCCAAGTAGAGCCCGGCCCCGACCTCCGCATGATCTGGTTCAATCGCTTCACCCTCTTTGCCGACAGCCTCGAAATGACCCCACCCATGGGCGCTCCACTCGGCCTCGAGGTCCTCATCCTGCAAAAACTCCTCACCACCGGCCTCGGCGGCAGTATCCTGCTGCTCATCAGCGTTGTCGTCACCGCCGCCTTCGTCCCAAACATGGTCCGCAAAGGCACACTCGAACTACTGCTCGTCCGCCCCATCCCACGCTGGCGCTTGCTCGTTTTCAAATATGTCGGCTCCCTACTCTTTGTCGGGGCGCTTCTGGGCTTGCTCATCTTCTTCGCATGGCTCGTCACCGGTATCCTCGCCAACATCTGGTCACCGGGCATCATCCTGGCACTCCCAAGCCTGCTCCTCTTCTTCGCCCTTCTCCTCAGCGTCAGCACCTTCACAGGTGTCCTCACCCGTAGCACCCTCTCAGCAATGCTGGTAACTGTCTGCTACTGGGTGGTCCTCTTCATCCTCGGCCAAATGCACGCCCAAACAGTCGATAGCCGCATCCGCTTCGAAAACGCCGGAAAACCACAAAAACTCTCCATCGCCCAAACACTCCGCGGCGCCAAAGCCTCCCGCCAACCACAGCCCGATCCAAACCGCCTCCCTTTCTTCCAAACCACCGTCGGCAGAGTGGCAGAGACGGTCTATTCCATCCTTCCACACACCGAAGACCTCGACACCATGGTCGATCGCCAGCTCATGCGCGATTTCTCCGTCGCCGGCCCTATGCGTGCCCTCGTCGAAAGCGCCGAATTCTCCTGGGCAAAAGGCCTCGGCCTCACCCTCGCTCACACGGGCGTATTCCTCTTGCTCGCCTGCCTCATATTCTCAAAAAGAGATCCCTAACCAGTCAATGACAAGGCCTTCCCATGAGCTCACCTGACACACCTCCCGTCTTCCAACGCTGCGTCTCGCCGCGCTGTGGCGCCACGCTGCCTATGGAAGACACCTCCTTCCGCTGCCCAACTTGCGGCGGACTTATGGATGTCGCCTACGACTGGAACCGCCTCCCAACTCCAAAACACCTCAGCGAGTTCGAGGCTAAATGGTCTCGCAGAACCACCCCAGTCGATTTTTCCGGCGTCTGGCGCTTCCGCGAACTCCTCCCCTTCGCTCAAACCAGTCAAATCCTCACCATAGGAGAAGGCCAAACCATTCTCCAAAAAGCAGATGTCCTGGCACAAAAACTAGGCATGCGACCAGACTCCTTGCACCTCCAATACGAGGGCATGAACCCTTCCGGCAGCTTCAAAGACAACGGCATGACCGCCGCCTTCACACATGCTCGCATCACTGGCGCCCGCCGGGCCGCCTGCGCAAGCACCGGCAATACCAGCGCCTCACTCGCCTCCTACTGCTCCGCAACAGGTCTCATGCGCGGCATCGTCTTCATTGGCTCCGGAAAAATCAGTTACGGAAAACTCGCCCAAGCACTCGACCACCACGCGCTCACCATGCAAATCGCCGGCGATTTCGACGATGCCATGGCCCGCGTCCAGCAAGTCGCCCGCCGCCTGGGCGTCTACCTCGTCAACAGCATCAACCCCTTCCGCCTCGAAGGCCAAAAAACCATCATGCTCCGTGTCCTCGAGGCGCTTGCATGGGAACCACCAGATTGGATCATCGTCCCAGGCGGAAACCTCGGCAACTCCAGCGCCTTCGGCAAGGCATACATGGAGCTAAAAGATCTCGGCTTGGTTAAAAGAATACCCCGCCTCGCCGTCATCAACGCCGCCGGCGCTCGCACCTTCGACACCCTCGTCAACGAAAAAAACATCCGCTGGAACCAAGGTAACCCCGACAGCGCCGCCATCGACACCTTCTTCAAAGACCTAGACGCCCACGACGGCCGCGCTAATACCATCGCAAGCGCCATCGAAATCAACCGCCCGGTCAACCTCGTCAAGGCACTCCGTGCCATCGAGGTCATGAACGGCATCGTCCGCCGTGCAGATGATCAGGAAATCATGGATGCAAAAGCACTCATAGGAGCCCACGGCCTCGGCTGCGAGCCCGCCTCGGCGGCAAGTCTCGCCGGCCTCATCCAGTTGCGTGAGCAGCGCATCATCGCCCCTTCAGACCGTGTCGTCTGCATCCTCACAGCACACCAAATGAAAGATCCCACCGCCACCGTCGCCTACCACAGCGCCGACCAGGAACAGTTCCAAAAAGTCCTGGGTGTCCGCGGCGTCAAACGCGCCAGCCACGCCAACCGCGCCGTCCAGGTCCCCAACGACCTCGAGGCCATTTGCGGCGCCATCGAACTTTACGCCTGATCCGCTTGAGGTTTCATCATGCCCGGTCAAACAGTCCGCTGCCTTGCAATCCTGTGTACATTGGTTTTCTCCCAAGGTACACGCGCCGATAAAGACGAAGATACAGCACTAGAATGGCTCTACCAGCGCGGCGGTTTCGCCAGCCGCTCAGTCGGCCAACCAGGCAACTCGGTTAACCAAGTCACCCTGCCACGCGCTACCGACGAAGGGTTGTCAAAACTGGGTGCCTTCACCCAAATGCAATCACTCACCCTGCCATTCGCCCTCATTACACCCGAAGGAATCGCTAGCCTCTTGGCTTGCCATAACCTCCACACAATCACCTTCACCAAGACTCTACTCACCGAACAAGCCGCTGCCGAATTGGCCAAACTGTCCCGCATCACTAACCTAGGCCTCACCGAGTGCCAACTGACAGACTCAGCGCTCGCATCCATTGGCAAAATGCCACAGCTCACAGGCCTCAACCTCAACGGCAATCAATTCACCGACCTGGGCATCAAAGAACTCGCCCGCCTTCAAAACCTCAAAACCCTCTCTATCACAGGTTCCCCCATCACCGACGCAGGCATCGCCTCCCTGTCCGGGTTGAAAAATCTCGAATCTCTCGACCTGGCTTTCACCCGCCTGACAGATAACGCCATCACCCACATTGCCCGCCAACCCAATCTCTCCTACCTCTCCCTCTCAGGAATCAGCCTGACAGATGAAGGCTTGGCCGAACTGAGCGGCGCTACCAACCTGCGCGGTCTCATGATCAATCTCACAAAAATTTCCGACATAGGGTGCGAAAATATTGCCGCTCTTAAAAATATCGAAATCTTGGGCCTCGAAAGCACCAATGTTGGCGAAACCGGCATCAGAAACCTGACTCAACTCAAAAAACTCCGGGGCCTCTATCTCAACCTGTGCCCCATGGTCAACGATGCCGCCCTCAGGGCTGTCGCAGACTTCGACACTCTCGAGGGCCTCCACCTGAACGCCACCCCAATTACCGACGCCGGACTCCTCTCCCTCTCCAATCTCGACAAACTCAAAACCCTCCAATTGGCCAGAACCCGCGTCACCGATGCCGGCTTGCGCCAACTGGCCCAACTAAAAAACCTAAGCTCCCTCGACCTGGCCCAAACCCCAATCACCGACTTCGGCCTACAAGATCTCACCAACCTGTCAAATCTCCACACCCTCAGCCTCGCCGGCACACCAATCACCAGCGCCGGCCTCCAATCCATCTCCTCACTCAAAAAACTAAAAACCCTCGACCTCACCCGCACCCGCATCAACGACGCCGCAATGATCGAACTAATCAAACTCCAAACCCTCACCCAACTCTCCCTCGCCCAAACCGCCATCACCGATTCCTCCGCCCCCGACCTCGCCCGTCTCAAATCCCTCACCTCCCTAGACCTGGCCCAAACCCGCACCACCGAACAATCAACCAACACCCTCCGAAAATCCCTCCCTAAATGCGCCATCACCCCATAAAAACAATTGGTCTGGTCCCACCAAATTGGACATTGGGTTAAGATCGTGTGAAGCCCGAGGCCCAGGTTAGGGATATTTGCGATGGCCAAATAAAGCATGATTTTTACTTGGGAATTCAAGCTTGGCGCGATTCGTCTGGTGACAGACAAGGGGATGAGCGTCATCAAGGCGGCCTCCAGCCTGGGAATCCGCGAGGGCATATTGCGTAAATGGAAGGCAAAGTGGGAGGCAGAAGGGGAAGAAGCTTTTCCGGGCAATGGAAACCAGAACAGCCGGGAATCTGAAGTTGCACGGTTGATGGCAGAGAACCATGACCACAAGAACCGCCAGGCCCAAGGGCAGAAAAACAAGAAACTAATAGCCCGTCGGGCCGCCACCTTCTGAAAGGGTCATTTGAGACAGGTTCGTTTAACGAACACGGGAGCCGCGCGGCTGGTCCAGTCCGGCGCTTTTTCTCAGTAGCCAGCCTTTGCCCCCAAGCGATCTTTAAAAATTGCCTTCGGTATTCAACCCGGTAACTTCAACCTGGAAAACAACAGCGGCAGCGTGAATAGCATGCCCAAAATACCGGTGAACAGCGACAAAAACAGCAAGCCCGATTGGATACCGATGCTTGCGCTCTGCAACTGCACCATGGCGGCGATCAACCCGGCCGAAAGGGCGGTGGCCTGCTCCATGTCCATGCCCCGGCTGGTGAAATGCTCGACACCCCGCGCCAGGGTGGCGCCCACCACCGGCCGGCTTGATCGAATCCATTGGCGCTGGTGATCGAACGCGGCCTCCTTCTGGTCGGAAATCAGCGTGCCCATCAGCGCGGGCACCAGAATGAGCGGTGTGGCCAGCACGACTATGGCGAAGGCGGCTGCGACCGGCAGGTCCGATTTCTCCAGACCCTCCACCTCATCGATCAGAAAAGATCCCGGAAGGGCACCGACAAAAAAACCCCACACCAACACGCGCAGGGCGATCTGGTGCCAAGGCGTGGCCAGGTCCACCTGGGCCAGCCACAATATCGAGGCCGATGCGCCTAGGGCGCCGAGCAGCAGGCACAAATGCCGCCAGTCCCGCCCCTTTCGGCTGACGCAGACCAGAAAACCAGCCGCCATGCTGAAGGTGGCGGGCACAAAGGCCCAGCCCGCGTGCACCGCCGGGTAGCCCCGCAGTTCCACCATGTATTTGGAAAGCACTCCCATCAACGCCGCCAAGTGCAACAGCAGCAGCATGCGGCAACCCATGGCGCCCAAGTAGGAACGCGACCGCAACAGTCGGCTGATGTTGTCCCCCTTTTTCAGCGACACCGCCAACCGGGCCATCAGGGCAACAAAAACTACCACCGAGACCACAACCAACGCCAGGATCAGGTTCGAGGTGCCACCCCCCTCCCGCCCGCGCCAGCCTAACAGGAACAGCAGGCTCATCAGCCATGTGATTAGCAGGTGAATCACAAGGGCATCCGGTTTGGATTCGCCGCTGGCCTGCTGTACCGGGGCGGGCCGGGGGTCCGGGGGAATTAGCCAGGCGACCAGAACCATGCCCAGCACGCCCAGCGGCATGTTGGCCCAATAGACCCAGCGCCAGCCCATGATTTCATTGACCCACGCTGCGACCAGGGGGCTGGTGCCGCGCGTCGAGTAGGCAAATAGCCCGTAGCAAAGCACGGCTGCGAAAAGCATGCGGTCAAAACGCGCGTACAGGTAGGAGCGCAGCAGGATGATGCACATCCCCTTGCCCAGCCCCTCCACCATGCGGGCCGCGATCATGGCAATGAAGCCGTTGGCCAGACCGCACAGCAGGTTTCCCACCGAAAAGAGGAACAGGCCGATGATCAGGGTGTTGCGCGGGCGCAGCTTTTTGGAAAGCCCCAAGCCTATGAAAACCCCGTACAGGGTAGACAATCCCCATGCCGCG
This sequence comes from uncultured Planctomycetaceae bacterium, assembly GCA_903912515.1. GTDB lineage: Bacteria > Planctomycetota > Planctomycetia > Gemmatales > Gemmataceae > UBA6894. The sequence continues at coordinate 10,292 of CAIWHS010000398.1, read as the reverse complement.
CTGAGCCATGTAGAATCGCCCGGGTCGGATTCGATGCCTCTTCGGATATCGGCATCGGCAAGGTCGGTGAGAACCAGGGTCTGGTACACCGTTGCCAAGATGGGCAGCAGCGCCACCAGGGTGAGAACACGCTGGGCTTTGGCGCCAGGCACACGGTCCCCCTGCCCGCTCACGGTCGCTCCCCGGCCGGTTTCAAGGCCTCTTTCTCATCCCCGTTCTCCGACTCGTCAAAACGGCTGTCCAGCCGCCTCGACTCTTCCAGAGCCTTTCGGGCCCACTCTGCATCCCCTTCACCGTGGGCGATGGTAACCCGGGTGGAATAGCCCGCCCGCAGATCGGTCAGGTCCTGGTCCTGGTCCAGCACAATGCGCACGGGAATTCTTTGCACCACCTTGGTGAACTCGCCGCTCACCACATTGCGCGGCAAAAGCGAGAACTCGGCGCCGGTGGATCGGTTCATCCACAACACCCGGCCACTTACCGCCCGGCCAAGCGCGTCGATATGCACCTCGGCCCGGTTCCCCGCCTTCACGCCGGCCATCCGGGTCTCCTCCAGGTTGGCCGTCACGAACAGCAGGTCGGGATCATAAAGTGTGAGCAGCGGCAGGCCCATTGTCACATGGTCGCCGGTGTTTTTCATCCGCTTGACCACCACGCCAGAAATGGGTGCGACCACCTTGGTGTTTTCCAGATGGTGCCGGGCGGTGTGCAGCAGGGTTTGCGCCTCACTCACCGCCTGCTTCTTCAACTCGAGCATCTGCTCCGCCTCGCGCACCGTCTCCATCTGGGTCTCGGCCAGGGCCAGCGACACTTTCGCCTTTTCGGTGCCGACAGCAGTCGCCTCTAAATCCTTGCGGGCCACATCGATCTGGGCGCGGCCCGAGTTCGACTTGGCCAACTTGGCCTCGGCAAGGCGCAACTCGGCCTTGGTCGATTCGTTGGTGCGGGTCACCTCCTGGGCGCGGCGCTGGGTGACAGCGTTTTCCTGATAGAGGGTATTGAACCGGTCGTATTCCAACTGGGCCAGCGTGCGGTTCGCCTGCGCCACGCCTACCAGGGCCTCGCTCTCGAGGATGGTACCGGCCACTTCGTCGGTGGTCAGTTTCAAGACTCGTTCCATTTTCGCCTGCTCGGTCTGCGCCAGCACTAGGCTTTGCCTGGCCATGGAAATCGACAGGGGCACCTCGCGCCTCAGCTTTTCCAGACCGATCTCCTGGCGTTTCGCCTCGGTTTTGGCCATCCGCAGCTTGGCTTCCGCAAGGTCGACCTGGTCGCGGTAGTGGTCCGCGTCGATCTCAAGCAGCAGTTGCCCCTTGCGCACAAAATCGTCCTCCCGCACCGCCATGCGAATGATGCGGCCCGATACCCCATCGGGGGCCACATGCACCATCTGGGCCTCCAAGAAGGCGTCATCGGTGATGGAGTGGCCGGTCCTAAATGCGACAAACCGGACCACCATGGGAGCCAGGAATCCGGCAAGCCCGGCAAGTACGATCAGCCCGGCCACGCGGGCGACCGGCACGCCGCGGCCTGGCTTGGATTGGGAAACTGCTGGGGGCGCCTCGGGCTTGTTCATGGCGCGGCCTCGGGTTGGGGGTAATGGATATGACGAGGGCCGTGGGGGCTGCGCTGGTTGGCCGGAGAAGCCACTGCCACCGGCTCGGTGGTGGTGCCCATGGCGTATTCCAGCTTGGCCAGGCTGGTCAGGTAATCGAACTGGGCGGTCTGGTATTCATACTCCGCCCGGGTCATCGCGGTCTCCGCTTCGATCAGCTCGGTGGTGGTGGCGTCGCCCACCCCCGCCCGCGCCTTGACAATGCGGTAAGTTTCGCGGGTCTGCTCGACGGGTGCCCTGGAGCGCTCGATTGCCCGCCGCGCCGCGACCAGCATGCGGTACGCCTCGTTGACCTGAAATGCGATGCTGTCTGACAACGCCTCGGCTTGGGCGACTGCGCCCCGGATCTTCGAGTCGGCCATGCGCAGCTCGGCCACGCGCCGGCCGCCCTCGAACAGGCCCCACTCCAGCTTGATCGAACCGATGGGGATGTCGACATAGCCACCCGGCTTGTCCTGGTGATAATCCAGGTAAAAGCCATCCGCAATAACTTTTGGCGCGAAGTCCGCCCTGGCGATTCCCCTGCCCTCGCGCGCAGACTCAATGCTCTGCCGGGCGACCGTGAACTCGCGGCGGTTGCCCAGCGCTCGTTCCAGGCTTCCGGCCAGGGAGTCGTTGAAGGTTGGCAGGTCGACCAGCGGGTCCACCCGGACGGGGTCGCTAACGCGGGTGCCCACCGCCAGGTTCAGCGATGCGCGCGCGATCTGCGCAGCCGCCTGGGAAGAATCCTGCAGTTTCTGGGCGGTTGCGACCTGCACACGGGCGCGCAGCACATTCTCGCGCTCAAGGGCCTGCTGTTCGGCCAGCTTTTCCGCCAGCGCAGCCTCTTCCTGGCAGCGCCGCACCGACTCGTCGGCGATGCGTCCCAGCGCGTCGGCCCGAAGCACCTGGTAGTAGGCCATCGTCACCTCGTGGGCCACGGTCTGGAAGGCGCGCGAGGTTTGCAGTTGGGCAATTTCCGAGGCGATACCCGCCTGACGGTACCTGCCCAAACGTTTGCCGAAATCGGTCACCAGCCACTGGACCCGGAACTCGGCCAGCTCGTAGCCCGTGTTGAAATTCAGGCCGATGGGTAAGGTGCCGCCGGGGGGCAAAAAGTTGAAGTTGCCGCCGCCTGGAACCGGAATGCCGATGCCGCCCACATCCACCGCGTACGCCCCGGCCGTGTAACCGGTGGATACCATGGGCAAGAAGGGGGCGAACGCGATGTTCTCTCCCTGCTTGGCCTGTTCGATCGATTCCAGTTGCGACCGCAAACGCGGCTGCTTCCGGAAAGCCTCGGCAATTGCCTCATCCAAGGTGAACAGCCGTTCGGAGGGGTTCACCTCACCCGGAATGGCCATCTCAGGCCCGGACTCCCCGGTCAGGGTGAGAAGGGGGGCGGGAGGGGTTTCCAGGCTGGCATCGGGCTCCCCCACCGAGGGGTCCTTGATGGAAAGATCGGCCAGCATGCGGTCGGCCAATTCCTGGTCCAGTTGGTAGTTGCGGCGCCAACCGCATCCCGAAACCGGGCCCAAAAGCATAGCCAGAACCACGAAAAAGCAGGCAACTGGCCATGCGACCGTTGCCGGGGAAAAGCCCGCGAGGATCTGTGTGAGCGGTGAGTCCACGGGCCGTGGCATAAGAATCCTCCCCTTCCTTCATCCATCGACACGGCAGATTTGGAGGATTGAGTAAAATCGTCAATCTTTGCCCTTTTTCACATTTCCAGACGGGTTGGCCGCACCTAAACCTGGCCCCTGGGCCCAAACGATCCACAATCTCAAAGGCCCCGCTGCCACCATCTACCGCAATATGAATGGATTGGACCATGAACCCGATACAAATCCGTGGATCTGCCGGGCAGTAGGGCCTGCCCGTTGCAACCGGTATGAGGTGCTTCCATTTTCAATCTTTTGAAGCAGGCGGTGTTTACCTCAGTGAAACTGGCGGGGCTGATCAAGGAAAAACTGGAGGGCCTGGCGGCGTAACTACCCCACCTTCAGCCAGTTGACCTTCCGAGGCGGCAGCAGTTCCAAGCTATCCGGGTCAGCCAAAGATTTGGTGTTATGCACCAGTGCGGGGAGAGGATCGCGTCAGGGGATTATGAGTTCAGGAATCGGGTGTATTGCCCCAGCCTGGAAAAGTGGCTCAGCAATGATCCGCTGGGGTTCAACACGGGGGATCCTGGATGGTTTAGTGCATACAAAAATAACCCCATTCAAAGCTTAATCCCAGCGGGCTTTGGTCGTTAGGAGGCGCATTTGGAAGCATGGTCACTGGGGGTGGTGTGGGTGCTGGAGTTAGTGCGCCGTTATTTGGGATCGGAGCATTGCCCCTCTCGGTGGACCCAAACCAGTCACCAAGCCTCCCCTACTTCCCCACCACCAAGTTCTCGATAAAAAACTCCATCATCCGCCCTTGGTTCAAACCCGCATGGCCCACATCCGGCCCCACCTGCACTTCAAAACTCTTGCCAGCCTTCTGCAGCGCCTGAATCAATTGCATTGAATTGTTCGGGTGCACATTGTTGTCAGCCGTCCCAAAAAAGATCATCAATCTACCCTTCACCTGAGGGGCCAACGCCATAATGTTGGTCTTCTCATACGCCTTCTTCCCCGCTTCGTCGTTCGGAATCCCCAAATACCGTTCAGTATAAATCGTGTCATAATTGCGAAAATCAGTCACCGAAGAACTCGCCGCCGCGGCGTGAAACACATCCGGGTGCCGCGCCAAACACATCGCCGAGGCGAACCCACCATACGATGCTCCAAAAATCCCCACCCGTTTGCCGTCCACATAAGGCCGTTTACCCAACTCCTTCACGCCCGCAGCCTGGTCATCAATCTCGGTAATGCCCAAATTCTGGTAAATGCTGTCAAGCACCCGCTTGCCGCGCCCTTTCGCGCTCCGTGTGTCAAGCGACGCTACCAGAAAACCATATTCAGCCAGTGCGCTCGGCTGCACAAAAGTCTCCCGCGCTCCATCAGTTTCAGGCCCGGCATAAACACTCACCAACAAGGGGTACTTCTTACCCGGGTCAAAAGTGGAGGGTTTGTGCAAAATCCCGTACAAATCCACTTTCCCATCCGCCGCCTTGTAGCTGAAAAGCTCGGCTTTTTTCAGTCCTAGTTTGTCAAAACCAGACAAATCGCTCCGGGCCAACAACAACTTCTCCGTGCCTCCGATCTCCCGCAATCGCGTCGTAGGTGCTTCCTGATGCGTTTGTTCAATATCCACAAAATACTTGAAATCAGGCGCCAGGCTCACTTGGTGGTACTTGGCTGGGTCGGTCAGCCGCACATCTCCGGTTCCATCCAGATTCACCCGGTGCAGTTGCAACTTCATCGGATTATCCCCGGTTCGGGCCATGTAATACACCGCCCCACCCGGCTCATCCACTCCAACCAAATTCGCCACCTCCGATCCATGGCGAGTCAAGATGATGGGCGCACTCAAATCCAAGCTGTGCAAATAATAATTCTTCTGCCCCGTCCGTTGTGACCCCCAAATAAACCTTTTCCCATCTTTCAAAAATTTAACTTCAGGCAAATTCTCAACCCAACTGGCCGGCCACTCCTCCCGCAATATCACCCGCACCTTGCCGGTCTTCGGGTCCGCCGCCACCATCTCAAGCACCTTCTGCAATCGGTCGGTTCGCTGGAACAACAACTCCTTGCCATCAGGCGACCAGTCCACCCGGTAGACATAATGCCCCACCACCTCGTTGCTGAAGGGCTTGCCATCGCGCACATCGACAAAGGTTTTGATCCCCGTTTCCACATCATAAATAACCAGTTCAACCACCGGGTTATCTTTGCCCGGCTTCGGGTAGGCCTCCACATCCAGCCTGTCCTGCACCTTCGTCTGGTCCAGTGCCAGGTAAAAATCATTCACCTTCGATTCATCAAATCGGTAATAAGCCACCCTCTTCGAGTCAGGCGACCACCACATCGCCGTCTTCTGCTCCAGCTCTTCGCCATAAACCCAACTGGCAGAACCGCACTTGATCCGGTTTCTCTCGCTACCCGAGGTGGTCACCTGCTGCGGATTTTCCCCCTTCGGCCCAGCCAGATACACATTCCGGTCCTTGTAAAGCGCCAACCACTTGCCATCAGGCGAAGGCACCCGGTCCATTTGCCTTCCTCGCTCCGGCCCCTTCCCACCTCCGGCTCGACCGCCTTTGCCTTTTTTGCCCTCGCTTTTCCCTTCTCCCAACTCGGTTTCTTTCAAGCTGGCCACATCCAGGCTAAATTTCTTCCCGTCCCGGCTGTATTCCAAACCCTTGCCCCCATCCTTCCAAACAACGCTCAGCTCGCCCGATTTTACAGCTTTGCCCATCTCTTTAGACATTTTCTCAAACTGTGCATGTCCAGGCAGGCTCTTCAGCCGATCCTGCGCTAGCGCCAACCCCGAAAACATCCCGACCAAAACCGGAAACATCAAAACCACAACGATCCGACTCGTAAACACCGGGTTTGCCACAGCCTACCCCTCCAGTAACGCGAGTGTTGGTCCCTAAAAAAAGAAAGGCGCCGGCATCTCATGCCTGCGCCTCCCCCGTCTCAATTCAATAGCCTGTCAAGCACTGGGGATTTCCCCGTCTGGCTTTATTTCACCCTCAAAAGCCTTGCTAGCAGCCTTCGGGTCTTCGGCAGCTATCTCGCCCACCGGATTGTCCCTCGGTTTCTCCACCGGAATATCCATCCCATTCGCACGCAAAACATCCTCAATTTCGCTGCGCAACATCTCTTCTCGGCTTGTCAGCTCCCGGGTCACCGCCTCCAGATAATGGCGATTGGTCGTCAGCAGTTCGGTTGCCTTATGATCCGCCTCCCGCAAGATGCGGCTCACTTCCTCGTCAATCAATTGCGCTGTGCCCTCGCTAAAGTCCCGGGCCTCCTGAATCTCCTTGCCCAAAAAAGTGTGCTCTTCACCTATTTTGAAGGCCATCGGACCTACCTTGTCCGACATGCCCCAGTGCGTCACCATCAAACGCGCGGTCCTCGTTGCCTGCTTCAGGTCGCTAGAAGCGCCCGAATAGACCTGACCATAAATAAGACGGTCCGCAGCCCGGCCCGACAGCATCGTCACCAGACGCTTCTCGAAATAATCCCGACCATAATGAAAACGGTCTTCATCAGGAATCGTCAGCGTCACACCAAGCGCCTGACCACGCGGGATCACTGTCACCTTCTGTGGTTTGTCGCAACCAGGCATCAGCCAAGCCACCAACGCATGCCCCACCTCGTGGTACGCGGTCCTCAGCTTGTCCTCAGCGGTCAACACCTCTTCCCGCTTCGCACCCAATAGCACACGGTCCGCCGCCCGGTGAAAATCCGACCGATCAATCCTGTCCTTCTCCTCGCGGGTGGCAAGCAGCGCTGCTTCGTTGCACAAGTTGCGCAAGTCCGCGCCGGTCATACCCACTGTGTGCCGGGCAATATCCTCAAGGTTCACATCGTCCCCGAGCGGCTTGTTGCGTGTATGCACCTTCAAAATGCCCATCCGCCCCTGCCAAGTCGGCCTGTCCACCGTGATGTGCCGGTCGAATCGCCCCGGCCTCAACAGCGCGCTGTCCAACACATCCGGACGATTGGTTGCTGCCACCACGATCACTGTCTGCGACGGCTGAAACCCATCCATCTCAGATAGTATTTGGTTCAATGTCTGCTCGCGCTCATCAGATCCACCGCCCACACCCGCCCCGCGCATCCGCCCAACAGCATCAATCTCATCGATGAACAGGATACAAGGAGAATTCTCCTTCGCCGTCTTGAACATGTCCCGCACGCGACTCGCGCCAACACCCACAAACATCTGAATAAATTCAGACCCGTTGATCGAGTAAAAAGGCACACCCGCCTCGCCAGCCACAGCCTTGGCCAGCAGCGTCTTGCCCGTTCCAGGCGAACCCACAAGCAGCACACCCTTGGGCACCGTTGCACCAAGCCGCGAGAACTTCTCGGGCGATTTCAAAAACTCAACAATCTCTTTCAGCTCGCCCTTCGCGTTCTCCATCCCCGCCACATCTTCAAAAGTTACCCGTGTCTTGCCCTTGTCATACTTCTTGGCAGGGCTGCGTATGTAGTTGTTCAAAAAACCGCCCCCCATCGGATCTCGCATCCGGGGCAGCACAAAAAAGAAAAACGCCATGAGGAGAATCATCGGTAACAGGAAGAAAATCAGCGATCCCAGACCGGCAAACGGCTCGTCCTCGCGCAGCAGTTGCATCTTGTCCTGAGCCGCCAACTCACGCAGCTTGGGAAGAAGCTCCTTGTCCTCACCAGGCACCTTCACCTCGAACCGCAAATTCCGGATCTTCTCACGAAATTTGGCCGACAACACATTCGCCGAATCTTCCTTCAATGCGTCCGCTTTGAGGGTCACCTCCATGCGGTCTGGATCGCGAAAAACCACCTTGTCGATTTTTTTGGCTTCCCGCTCATCATTCAGCAGGTTCCAAAAAACACCATAATCCACCGATTTCGAACCGGCCCGGGTGATCACCACAGCCAAAAGGGCCAAGGCGATCACAACCAGCCAAGCCCAGTTGCCGGCAAACCATGGATTGCCGCGTCGGCTCGGGCGGTCGGTTTGTTTGGGAGAATTGGGTGGTTGGGACGACATGTGCGCTCGGGCCTTTGCCTTGTATCGGTCAGTAGCAAGCGGTCGGACCTAGGGCGCACTGCCCTAAATCCATCAAATATTCAGATTGCCACCGGCCTTTACCCAGCAGGCGCTTCCTGAAACCACTCTTTTAACATTCTAGGGGTAAATGCCCCGGTCTTCCAAGAAACCGGGGCACCTCAAAACTTATTGGGCAGAACCTTCACCGCTCTCAGGCGAATTTCCACCCTTGGAACCCGTCTCAGGGCTCGCATTTCCCTTGTCAGTAGCCGCCAAATAGGCCGCCAACTCAGCAAAACTGCCAAGCGGGCTAGCACCACCCAACAATTCCTTGGACAGGGTCACAGGCTTCGCTGCAGGCTTCTGCGGCTTGGCAATAGGCTTGGCCTGAGGAATTTTGGCTGCGTCGCTGGCTGCCGCTTCCTCCACCGGCCTAGGTGCGCCAGCACCTCCATACCCACCACCACCCTGACCCGGACGAGGCCTGTTGCCCCTCGAATCCATTTCCTTGCGCGAAGAACCCCGCGGTGGCAAAGAAGATCCCGGCTTGCCGCCAGGTCCACCAGGGCCACTCATACCCGGCCTGCCACCAGGCCGACCCGCACCAGGCCTACCTGGCCCGCCAGGCCCGCGTGCTCCCTCTGGCCTTCCTTCCGGACGACCACCCTCAGGACGCGGCCCCCGGGAATCCGGTCTTGGTCCACTCGGACGATTGAAACGCCCGCCATCGCGTTGGCCACCCTCTCGGGGCCCACCCTCTCGAGGTCCGCCTTCGCGGGGTCCACCTTGAAGCCCGCCTTCGCGCATTGGGGCACCAGCCTCACCAACTGCTCCAGCACCCTCAGGACGGCCAGGTCCCCTACGCCCACGGTTGCCGCCCTGCGGCCTACCCGGACCATCGCCTCGGCCCCTCGGGCCATCTCCACGGCCGCGACGACCTTGCTCGCCCCGGCCCTGGGCCTCATGTCCAGGCTCCAGCATGCTCAGCGATACCCGCCCCTTGGCAGTGTCGGCATTCAATACCCACACCCGAACGGGCTCGCCAACACGCACCACCTCATACGGATTGCGAATATAACGGGTCGCCATCTGGCTAATATGAACCAACCCGCCTTCACGCAGGCCAATATCCACAAAACAGCCAAAATCAACCACATTCAACACCCGACCTTCAAGCTCCTGCCCGGGCTTCAGGTCTTCCAAAGTCAAAGCATGCCCACGCAAAATCAGCGGCCGCAGGTGTCGACGCGGGTCACGACCCGGTTCAATCAACGCCCCAACCACATCCGCTACCACGCCTTCGCTAGGTGGCGGCCCCTGCAATTCGCCTGCCTGCACCGCTGCGCGGGCTGCCTGCGAGACGGCCGGTATGTCCAGCCCCCTCAGCTTGGCCGTTACTTCACCAACCTTCGATTCATCCGCCAAATCAGATGGGCTAAGACCTGCTAGCTCCAAAACCTTGCTGGCCAGCGGATACTGCTCGGGATGAACCCAAGTCGAATCCAACGGCTCACTGCCGCCCAACACGCGCAAAAATGCGGCTGCCTGGGTCCAACGATATTCGTCAATGCCAGGAACTTCCAAAAGCTGCGGCCTATTGTCAAATCGGCCACCCTCCAACCGGGCGCGCCAAGCCACAATTTCCTGTGCCACCAACGGGTTCAAGCCAGCCACATGGGTCAACTCAGCCGCGTTGGCCTGATTCAAATCCAGACCAACCTCGCACACGCACGAACGCACCACACGTCCTAGCGTGTCACGCCATTGCCGCGGATTCAGCTCCACCTGGTGCATTCCAGGCGCCATGTTCATCGGGTCAAACCGCAGCAATTCACGCAGCGGATCCTGCAGCATCCGGGCCACACTCACAGCAGCCTTCAATCCGCCGTCAATACCCCGCAACTCCTCAGGCTCCATCCCCGGAAGCGGCGCTCCCGGATCAGGCATCACCGCATAAGCAAGGTTGGCCGAGGCCTCGGGCAAACCATCCAGATTCACCACCTCAGGGGGCGGTGGTTCCTTCTTGGGCTGCTTGGCTTTACCCTTCCTGCCGCCATGCTGCACAGCG
>CAIWHS010000397.1 GCA_903912515.1 uncultured Planctomycetaceae bacterium | reverse complement strand
GCCATCCGCGCGAGTGATCCACCGCTGGCGGTCTGTATGGCCAAACCTCGTGTGCGAATCAGGGCCTGACGGGCAAGGCCCAAGCCGCCTGAAAGCAAAGCCAAACCCGCTGTGAAAAACCCGCCTGCCTGGGGCTCCCCCGGCGGCAACCACGGCGAAATTACCAACAGCACAATTGCACTTAACAAAAGTATCATTGAAACCCAGGGCCAACCTGCCCTGCTAACCGTTTGACTCAACTGGACTGATTCGGCCCCTTGTAATAACCCAAGCGGGGTTTCCCTACCCAGCTTTCTGGCAGCAAACCAAGCCGCCGCTATCCCCGCTATCCAGGCGCACAATCCGCCAAGGACCAAACTGGCGGGATTGACCACCGGCTTGAGCGTGCGGCCCAATTCAGGGTCCGGCCATGCACTCAGCAAAATCCCAATCATCCAAGGTGCAAGCCATGCGCCAGCCAAAGCGCCAACCATTGCACCAATCAGGGCCACCACCCCCTGTTCCAACAGCACCAGCCATCGGATCACCCCGGGCCGCCAACCAGTAGCGATAAGAATGCCAAACTCCTTGCGCCTTCGCTCAAGGCCAAGGCCCATCAACAACCAGGTTAACAAAAGACCCGACACCAACAAAAAAGACGAAAAGCCTATAAAAAGACCGCCGAAATCGCTGCTTCCCTTGCTGGCCGCCACAGCCTGCTCCCGCACAGGCCTAAAAACCAGGCCAGCAACTTCAGGATTCAGTAGCGACCTGACTGACCGCCGCAGTTCACCAATCCACTGCCCAGGTGCCCGCCCATTCGAATCTCGCAGGCGCACAGAACTCAGCACCCCGAACCGACTACCCCATAACTGTTTGCCCTTTTCCAGAGCGATGTAGGCCTTGGGTGCACCCCTGAAATCGCGCCAATAATTCTCATCGGTCTGGCTGATTGCTTTGAGGTCTATCGGGAAAGGTGCCTGCCAGCTTGCCATATCCAGCTTGTCGGTGATTCCCGGAAATGCCGGTGACAGGTCCGAATCGTTGGCAAAACCTTTCTGGCCGACACTACCAGCAAACCGCAGCGCAACAGGCTCAGCCTCATTAGGTGGAGTGGTGTCTTCAACAGGAAAATAACTCATTCGCACACCTTCGCCTGGCTTCAAACCGGCCCAAGGGGCACCCTTGTACTCCACCAATGCGATCCCGTCCTTATCCAGATTGGGCAATTCTGGTAACAGCGTCGGGGGCCCATCCACTGCTGCCACCACCGAATAAGGAACCTTCTTGCCACCAGACTCAATTCGATTGGCAAGGTGAACCAGTACCCGGGCCGATTCCAGCCCCATGCCCACAGCGGCGGTCACCACCGCCCCTTCCTCTTGCTGGTTCAAATAAAGGCCGCTGCTTTCCACCAAAACATAAGGCCTGTTGGCTTCATACCACCCCATCAAGCTCTTTTCTTCATCGCCTCCGCCAAGCGCTTCCGTTGCGACAAACCTGGGCAGTGCGCGGCTCAGCAAATTGCGGTTTTGCTTCGTCTGCCTTATCTGGTCTTGGGCCCGCTTTTCGGGCCCCCGCAAACTGATGCCAAAATCTTCAGGTTTTAATTGGGGCTCCAGCAGTGCGTTCAATTGCTTAGCGCCGCCCTTGGCTAATAGGGCATTGGCCCGCCCCTCGAGATTCAATTTGGCCTGCAATAATCCAAGGGGAACCACCGCTAATCGCCCGGGTGCCAATGAATTCTTTGGGGCAAACCGGCTCATTGGTCCGGCAATGGCCCCACGAACAGTCAATTCCCATCTCAATACAGACTGGTCTGCCGACTGTTGGCCCAGCAACGATTCCCGCGGCGGCCCGCCACCAGGCTTTCCCACCCGCATCAAAACCTTGGTCCCCGCCTCCAGGCCTTGGTCGGCCCCTGCCAGATCCGCACCTAGCCATAGGCCCTCCATGGGCCAGCTTTCCGGCACCTCACCATCAAAGAACCTATTTTCCACGCCCAAAATTGTCACATGGTCCACAGTGCGTGGTAACCCACCTTCCCCCGCCACTTCCAGCGTTGCCGCCAAAACCATTGCCGGAGTTGCATGTGTTTCAGGTAAAAAAGCGTCTGCCAAATCCTGGCCAAACGGCTTGGCGGTTACCAGCAGGCTATCCACCCACCCCAATCGGCCAAGCGCTCGCTCCCTTAAGCCTACTCGCAAGGCATCGCCCACCAACAGGGCGCCCGCCAAAACCATCGCGGCCACCGCGATCCCCAAACCTGTGGCCAGATGCGAACCCAGGTGGTGCCGCAATCCCCGCCAGGCCACCAGCCATACGCTGCCACTCTGGCTTTGGCTTCCAATCATGCCAATACCCCAGGCTCGGCTGAAACCAATCTACCATCCACCATGCGGTAAACCTTCGGGAAACGGGCAGCCAATTCCAAGCTATGCGTCACCACCAATAAACGGCAGGGCTTCTCCCGACCCATTTCTAAAAGGAGGCTTCCCACCTCTGCTGCGGTGCGTGAATCAAGGTTACCGGTGGGTTCATCGGCCAATAGCAACCTGGGAGCCATAACCAGCGACCGAGCCACAGCCACCCGTTGACGCTCACCACCAGACAATTGTGAAGGAAAATGATTTATCCGGTTCCCCATACCCACTCGTTCAATCAAGGCTCGCGCCCTGTCGCCAATCTCCCGCGTGGCTTTGCCGCCATTAGCCCACGCTGGCGACAGCACATTCTCCAAGACCGTTAACTGCGGAAGGAGATGGTGATCCTGAAACACAAAACCAACCTGCCGGTTGCGGTAGTCCGCCAAACCGTTGGCATCCAGTTTTAGGGGGTTCACGCCGTCCAAACTGATCGTGCCGCCGTCTGGTTTGTCCAAAGCCCCAATCAGGTGCAGCAAAGTGCTTTTGCCAGAACCGGAAGGCCCGATAATCGCCCCTGCCTCGCCAGCCGCCAAATCCATGTCGGCACCCGTCAATACAGCCAACCCACCGTCAGGTCCGGCAAAAGTCCGGCAAAGTCCCCGTGCATGCAAGCCTTCTGCGCTCATCGATTTTCCGCCCCATGCACCAAGGCCAAAAGGCCCAGCCCGTAGAAGGTGTATTCAACATCATCACCAGCATCCCAAACGCCCGCGCGAAAACCACCCGTTGCAAGCGCAGTCACTTCCAAATAACCCGCAAGCTCCCGGTTTCGCACCCGCTCACCCAACCCATGCTGGTCAAGACTCCAGGCCACCGTGAAGCTGGAAAGTGTGTCTGAGAGTGGTATTGAACTGTTGGCCCGGTAACCGCCATCGGTGCCAGCCAATCCGTCCAAAAAATGCGCCGTTGTTTCCAATCGCTCCGCCTCCAAAGGCGCATCCAGCATCTGCCTCAAACCAAGCGCGGCCGCCGTCGGGTTGGCACCGCTCTTGCGCATGGCGGGGGCCTCCACCCAACCACCATCCGCCCTCTCGCGCCCCGCCAAAAAAGCCAAAAGGCCAACCGTGTCCGGAACCGGCTTGCCTATCAACGGATGGGTCAGGGCCACCAGAAAACTGTGGTAGGTACTGCCGGTTGTGGCATACGGAACTTTGCCATAACCATTATCAGAGGTTCTAAATGTGCCCAGAAGTTCAGCCAACCGGCCCTGCCAGTCGGGCATCGCGGTTGCAAGTGGATCGGGTGCCCCCGCAAGGCTGACTAAAAGGCAACCCTCGACCAACGCGTGCAAATCCACCACCGTGGCTTGCGAATTCAAATGCCCAGAAAGCCATTCACCAGCACGCAATGCACGGGCAGCAGTCAATTCGCCCAGCAAAGCGAGCCCACGCAAGCCGAACGCAGTATAATAAAGATCCGGCTCACCCTCACGGTCAGGAAAACCGCCCGAGTCCAACTGCTTCGATGCCAGATAAGCCGCATGTCGCGAAAGGCCATATCCATCGCCGCCAACCCCAAGCTTTTTTATCCGGCCCAATCGCTTGCCCAGTTCGGCGTTCAGCCGGAACAGATAACCAGCCTGGCTCATGGATCAGACAGCCTTTCCAGGGTCAGCTTGCAATTGTTCGCGCATTCTGTCGCTCAGGGGGGTTGACCGCATTCCATCCAGGCCAAGCTTACATAAGCAGGTAGACATCTTACCTGTCGCCACTACAGCGGTCGGTTCACCATCCACTGTAAAATCGAACCGATATTGCAACGATGAACGACCAACACTTTCCAACGTCACCACGATATCCAGCCAATCGCGGTACCGAACTGGCCTCTGATAATCGCACGACGCACTCACGCGAGGGAACCCATGGCGGCACCCGTCTACTTCAAAGACCACGCTCAATCCGCGAGCTTCCAGAAAATCGTGCTCTGCCTGTTCCATCCATAGGAAAAACCGCGAAAAGTGTGCAATCCCGGCCATGTCAGTGTCGGAAAATTCCACCCTGCGCTTTGATAAGTGAGACATTGCGTTTGCGCTTGCCAATCAGCGCTCCAACCCGTCGCCACCGCCGGCAGAGCCACCAGAACCACCGGCTCCGCCACCCGGTTTGCCGCCCATGCCGGGCATGCCACCGCCAAGACCACCGGCACCCCCAGCCCCCCCAGTACCGCCACCACTACCAAGGGTCGAGGCTGCTTTTTGGGCCTCTTGGATCATTGCAGAACTGCTGAACAAAATGCCATTGGCCTCGCGCATCGCCTTGGCTTTGCCATCTTTCATTGCCGTTTTATCCAGTCCCAATTCTTCCTGGCTCAATCGCAACAGGGTGAAGATGCGCTCACCTTCAACCTTGGCCTGGCGCAGATAAACATCACACTCGTTGGCCAAATCCTTCAATGCCAAAGCCTCGGTCTTCCCCTTGTTCAGCAAAAAAGCCCGCTGAAAACAGCCCCACAACTGTTCCTCTGTAAACTCCAAGTCGCGGGGTAATTTGTTCAGCTCAGCCATATACTTCGAAAAATCACCCGAATACTTGTGCAACAGGAAATGCGTCACACCCCACGCCGTCGCGCGCGCCTTGCTGTGCAGGTTCTTGTCCTGATGAAACTCGGCAGACCTGCGGAAATAGCCGTCAGTCACCACCGACCGCAGTGTCACTTCAGGAGCATCCAACTTCTTCGCCTTCACCAACTCCTTGTACACTGGCAAATGCAGCGTGTTCACACCGCCCATCACAGTCCATGGGGTTCCCGCCGGAGTGGAAAAGTCGGCTCCAAGACCATACTCAACCCAAGCCGGCGGCTTCACCGCCTCACCCAAACCCAAAAGCCGGGGCAAAGCCTGTGTAGCCACCACAAAACCTGCGGCCGCGCGCCTTTCCTCAAGCTGAAGTGCCTCACGCAGCAGGTTCATCGACGAAACATAGGCCAAATCACCCAGCTTTGTCCCATTGATCGCATTGTTCTCAATAAATGGCGGGTAAGACTTGTCTGCTAATTTTTGCAGTCCGCGAAGGTCCCAACCGGTTCGGGCATATTGATCAAGCCTCGAAGACAACTGGCGAAGCTTGGGGTCCACATTCTTCAACGACATCACCGAATAACCACCCAAGCGCGGTGATGTGTACCCGTGGACATCATCAAATCGATTTTCCAAAGTTGGCAGCTCGGTTTTATCCAAAACCACCAAAACCAGCTTGGCGGGAAGCGCCGGAAAAGCTTGGCCTTGCAAGGCGAACCAGGCGTATAGCAGCTTCACTTGCTTGTCCACCATCGCTGCGGCATCCTGCACCGGGCCGAGGTTTTGCGGGTCCACCTCGGTCAAAATGGTGCAGAATTCCCCGTCCACTCTCTGGCGGGCCGTAGGAAACCGACCCTTGATGGCATCAATTTCACGGGAGGACGCAATCGGGCCTTTTAAGGCCGCTTCAGACTTCTTCCACGCTTGGGCCTGCGGCAGTGCTACCACCTTGGAGTCTTTGTCGGTGATCAGGTTGATAAATTCCTCATACAAACCGTGCTCAACCGCCCATCGCCCCCCTTCAATCACCTGATCCGCCCGAGGCCGATTTGCCAAGGTTGTCTTGAAGCTGATCAATCGTTGCGCCACCGGGGGCATCGATTGCATCGTGTCATCGACCAGCCGCTCCAAACCCACTGGATTACTCGGTGTCTGAATGACAATCGCCTCACCGCGATTGGTTGTCACCCGCCTGACATTGGTTCCAGGCAATTGAAAACCAAGCAGGCGATTATCTTTTTTAGGATCGTTAATTTCCACTACTGCAAATAGCAGATCCGGAACTGAGGCACCCTCCATCATCCCGCCCATGCTGCCGTCCCCTCCTCCAGGCATGCCCATACCACCGCCAGCTCCACCCATACCCATGCCCATTCCCATTCCACCGCCGGCCCCCATGCCCATACCCATACCACCGCCAGCGCCTCCCATACCCATGCCCATTCCCATACCGCCGCCGCCTTTGCCCATTCCTCCACCACCAACCCCGCCGCCTCCGGGCATACCCATTCCGCCGCCACCGCCACCTGCAGGTTGGCCAAAAACCATAGGGGTATATGGCTTATTAAGATCAATAACAACAAAGATATACTCGCTGCGTACCGCAGTTACTCCCAGCATCCCAGCAGCGAATGCTCCCAAGCAGCCTGCCACCCACTGCCTAAAACGCAGGTTTTTTTTATTGCTGGTATTTTTCTGGCTGGTGTTGCTGCGCATTGCCTTGGCACCCTTGTGGTTCGGAGATGTTCGCACCCTATTGGCCGGCACCCAGTCTGCAACAAAGTGGGGCGGCCCACCCTCATTGCCAACCAAGCGCACCGACTATTCGGCGGTTCTTAGAGCTCTTGGCTAATCATCCCCGGATTCATCCCTATCCGCAAGCAGGGTTTGCGGTTGGATTCGGCTTTAAGGGGCCTATTTTTCGGAGTCGGGCGCCAAAAGCTGCCCTAAGGAACCGTCTAAAACCAAACACCGCTCACCTGATGTGCGTTTGTCGTGTCAAACTCAGCGGCGAAACTCGGCCTTTTCCAAATTCACTCTCAGCACACCCAGCAGGTTCATCCAGCTCCAGTCCGTGGGCCCGGTAGCCAGTTTCACATGGGTCGCATCCACCCCGCTGGCCTGGTTCCAGGTAGGGTCAACCGCCCTCCAGGAGTTGCCGTCGTGATATTCAGCCCAAGCATGCCAAACCATGGCCAATCGCGGGCCTGTTTTCCCTTCCATCTCACCTGGAACCAGTCCTGTCACTTCTCTCGCAGGTATGCAACAGGCCCTGGCCGCTGCAACAAACAACAGGGTGTGCTCGGTGCAGTCGCCCTTCGCTTGGTCTAGCACCGAAAGCGCATCTTCCGCATTGGCTGCCATGGTTTTGGCCAGGTGGCGGTTCACCGCCCCCACCAAAAGCGCGGCCCTATCCTGCACTGACTGTGCCACCCCAACCTGCTTCAGGGCCCATGCCTTCAGCCTGGGATCTTCAGCCTGCAGCGTGGGGGTAGCCGCTAACATCTGCCTTTTCAGCTCCTCTTCCAGCTTTTCAGGCCTTGGCTTTTCCGGATTCATCTCCGTTGCCAGACGAACTGTTCCCTTGGCATCCGTGGCCAAGGTGATCACCTTCTGCCGCTGATCCTCTGGAAAAATGAAACCGGTTCCGTCAAGACCGCGTAATTGCCACACGGCACGAATGATCTTGGTTGCCTGCAGCGGGTCGCGCAACCCTTCCAAGGGAATCGATAACGCCTCTGCCAAATCAACCTGACCCGCCTGCAATTGCCGGGCCTGAACCTCGGGTTCCTGCTTCAAAACCAACGGGCCCACACGCACCGAAAGCGTTTGGCCCTGATCGGTCACCAAACAATCCATGCGGGCACCATCCATCTCGCACCGCACGCGGTTTGCCCGGATAGTGCCCACCTCTTCTTTGCCGACAAAAGTGTAAACTGTTGGGTGGTTGGGGTTTTCGTCATCCCAATCGGTTTCCCAAGAAGTCATGCGCGTTCCGGGTTCAGGGCTGGAGGCCAACCAAGCGTTCATGCGAACCGCTTGCGCCAAGCTGGCCTTGGGCCGCTCCACTTCCCGCGACTCAAGTCGCCCATCCCGGTTCACAGTCAAACGAAGCCCCGGACTACCCTCGCTGGGAATCGCAATCCGTTCGGTACGCTTGCCGTTATCCTCACTAACCTGATGAAAATAAATCAGCGGGCCATCTCCCTCTAGGGAATGGATGCTGGTGGTTTGAATTGTTTCCCGTACGGGCTTTCCATCAGCCAGTTCTTCGCGGGCAGTTTCCTCCACCACGCGCCAAGCAAGCTTGCCATTCCAAAGAACCGGGCCCTCATCCTCAATTTCATAACCAAAACGCTTCCCACCCAGATATTGGCCCAAGCTGGAATGGGTGCTGGCCCCATTGAGCACACGAATCCAGTCGTTAGGGTTGGCGGGCGGGGTTTGATGAAATGCCTTGGACACGCCTCCTTTGGCCACCCCGGCCAAAGGTTCCTGTCCCAAAACAAGCATCAGAGGCAGGGACAGGGACGACAAAAACATCATGGAACGACTCCATCCTTGGAATCAAACCGGAACAACTTACCCCAAAGCAAATTCACCCGGTTTGCCAAGAATAACCTCGAGTGCCTGCAACATGCCATCGCATTCTGCGGAATTCAGGCAAGATTTTCCGCCTGCCAAAGACTCGGGCCTGTCCAAACAAACCCAACTATGGCAACCCTCCCAAGCTGGGTTGGCCACAATCTCTTTGGGAACATCCAACTTAAAGGCTTCCACAGCCAAAACTGTCAGCCCCGGATGGCGATAATGAAATCGTTTCTCCACACTCTCATGCTTCAAAAGGTGCCAATCTTTCAAAGATTCCAGTAAATCAGGGTTAATAACATTCCAAACTGCCAATGGTTGGGCCCAACCTGAAAGAATCACCTCGTTACCAACCGGCGAGGTTTTGACAAAACCTTTCGCTTCCTCGCGCAACCCTTGCTCCTGCTGGTGGCTCCAGGTAGGGAACAGCCAAAAAGGCTCCTTGGAAATTGCAAAGCCTTTTTCAGCAATGCCCCCCTTCCGTAGAAGCACCAACGGCCTTCCAGCAAGCAGGGCTTCCACCACCCCGCTCCATTCTTTAAGCGCTAAATTAGTAACAGCCCCGGATAAATCGACCGACATTAAAAATCCTCCGGCCTTTGTTGCCGCAGGAGAAGCCCCATCGCCGCTTCCCGAGCGGCCAGACCTTCAAAAAGAACCGCATGAACTGCCCTGGCGATAGGCATCTCAATTCCAATTTTGTCAAGCAGTGGAACTAAAGCCTGGGTGGTGGTTACCCCTTCGGCGACCTTGGGGGTTTTGGCGCCGATACTGGCAATGGTTTCCCCCTTTGCCAACCACTCCCCCACTTGACGATTGCGCCCATGCGGGCTGAAACAAGTAGTCAGCAGATCTCCCATGCCAGCCAAGCCGGCAAAGGTGCCCGCTTTGGCCCCCATGGCCACACCACACCGGCTCATTTCCGCCAAGCCCCTGGTGATCAAGGCAGATTTGGCGTTGTCACCCAAGCCCAACCCATCCGCCATACCCGCCGCGATTCCCAACACATTTTTCAGGGCACCGCCCAGCTCAACTCCCACCGGGTCGTCATTGGTATACACACGAAAACGATCCGTTCCCACCACCTGCTGCACCCACAATGCCAATCCACCCCGGTCTGAAGCGACAACCACCCCAGCGGGCAATCCACGGGCAACCTCCTCCGCATGGCTGGGGCCGCTCAAAATGGCCACGGGTGTGTTATCACCCCACTCTTGGCGAACAATTTCACTGGGCCGCAAAAACGAGCCAATCTCAATCCCCTTCACCAAACTAATCACCGGAACGGGCCTTCCATCGGGCCCCACAGCAGGCCGCATGGCAAGAAACTGTTTCAGCGCTGTTCGCAAAAACTGGGTGGGAACAGCCAAAAAAATAGCCTCGGTTTCGGCAAATGCCTCTGCCGGATCCACGGTGATGGTCACCGAATCAGGCATTTTCACACCCGGAAGCAACCGGGCGTTTTCGCGCGTCTTCTGAAACTGCAAGGTGTTCTGGGGCCTAGTTCCCAGCAAACGAACCTGCCGGCCCGGTCTTTGGGCCAAAACCCAAGCCATGGCACTACCCCAGGCCCCATCTCCCAAAATAGTAAGAATGCGGCCCATGCCGTGCTCCTGTCCGCTTGGCAAATCCAAGGCAAATCCAAGTCTTGGCGGTAAAAGTGGGCAACTTAAGTCCAACAAACAGGGCCACTTGGGAAAAAATGGCCAACTTGTTCCTGAATCACCAAAGTTACCCCCTCGCTCCAACCGATGTTTTACAGGGTTCCCCTGCCAGAGCCATGTGCCAAGTTTTGCACAATGGCTTCCCACCTGGGGCAGTTTCATTCCCAGCCTCTGGGAATCTGGACCACCTAAAGGGCTACCGGCCATGAACAAGCACTTGCTACGCCTTTACACCACCCCTCCCGAACTCCCAAATGAAGTGCTGCCCGAAGCCACGGTAAAAGTGCAACTGGGCGATTTGCTGCCCCTGGTAGCTTTAGCCAGCCGGGGCAATTACGCTTGGCTGCAGGATTTTATGGACGAAGAGGTGGTCATCACCGCCGACCTGCATGAAATTTTGCAGGCATTCCGCGCCCGCCTCCCGGGTGCCTAGATTTCAGGCACTTCGTTAGCCGGCCCGGCCCCCTTACGGAATGTCCTCGGGGGGCCTTAGTATTTCAGGCTTACCGAATTCCTTCAGTGCCTTCAGATCGAGGGTTCCCCTCATTTCGCCTTCCAGCAATTTCACCCGTGACTCCAACTCCTTCTGCCTGGCCTTCAGGGTGGCGATCGTGTTGGCGATGGAGTCCTCTTGTTTAGCCCGGGGAACCTCGGGATAACCGAGCTGCCGTTGCAGTGCCGCGAAAAGATAAAGCGGATCCCTGCCACGGTTGGCCCCCGCGATCCGGCCCTCTTTCTCAGGAAACAAGCCGGGTAGTGGTGGTTCGTAATCAGCAATCGAGCGGCGCTGGTCTATCAAATACGCTTGCGACCTTAAATATACCAAGTCGGCAAAGTCAATCAAACCAACTTGGTGGCGTAGGTCGCCCAAGAACTGCTTCCAAGTTTCGTCATAAATTGGGTCGCCAGCCATGGCTGGCAATCCGCCATCATAGCCCAGACGGTGGCGAGAAATCGCCTCAAATTGAAACACAAACAGGCCCGAAGGGCTGGCACCCGCCGCTTTGTACTGAGCCTCTTTTTCAAGGATGGTAAGCGCGGTCTCGGTGGCAAACCGCAGGTTCTCCGCCTCGGCATTGGCTACCACAAAACCCTGAAACGGCGTAAAATAATGCGACAAACGGATGAAGCCCGAGGCCAAGTTCCCGCTGTGTTTCATTTCGGCGGCTAAAAATTGCGCCGCCATGGGCATGCGGGTTGAAGCCAAAAGCTCCATGTCAATCCGCTGCAAGATCTCCTGGGCTGGCAAGTTCTGGGCCAGCCTTTCCCGCAAATTGCGGAAAAAGTAGGCTTGCTCAACCCACTCCTCACGATTCAAAAGAATGGCCATGAGTCTTTTTTACCGCAAATTATTGGATTGGGCTGCCTCAATCTTCCGCCCGGCTTCCATCCCCGCACATTAGCACCATCTTGGGATCAAACCGGGCGATCGGCACAACCAAATCCTGCTGGCTTGCCATCACCTGATGAATGTTCTTGTACACACCGGGCACCTCGTCACTACCCGCCGCCAGGACCTCGATGCCAATATGGGCCAGCTCCCGACGCACCTTGTTCAGGTTAAAATGGCGTTTCGCCTCGGTGCGGCTCATTAGCCGGCCGGCACCATGCGAGGCGCTATCCAAGCTATCCGGGTTGCCCAGCCCACGCACCACAAAGGCCGGCGACCCCATCGAGCCTGGAATCACCCCCAGCACTCCTTTGCCGGCCGGGGTGGCCCCTTTGCGGTGCACATAAACATGCTTGCCCCCATGCTCTTCCAGCCAGCAGAAATTGTGATGATTTTCCACGTCCGCGATCGGTTTTTCCCCCACGATGCGCGCCACTAATTTGTGGATCACATCGTGATTGGCCGCCGCATAGTCACCCATCAGGTTCATCGCCGCGAAGTACTCCTGTCCGGCTTCAGTATCCATTCCGAGCCAGGCCAATCGACCGACATCGCCAAACTTTTTCGGTAGCTGGGCACGGGCCATGTCGCTGTAGGTGGAACAAACCGCCGCCCCGGTACCCCGGCTGCCGGAATGACTCAGCAGCGCGATGTATGGACGGGCCTCCAGGCCAAGTTCCGGCTGCTCCAGGGTGAGCACCCCCCACTCCACGAAATGGTTGCCACTACCCGATGTTCCCAATTGCCCCCAGGCCACATCTCTTTTTTCTCGGGTAATGCGACTGACCGTCCAGTCCTGGTCCATCACTGGATGGTCCGCCCGTTGTTTGCGCTCCTTGCCCACACCAAATACTGTGCCGCCCTGCAAAGCCCGGCGGAACAGGTCGGCCTGGCGCGTGAAATCTTCCGGGGCGATGTCATACACGGTCAGCTTCATCCGGCAGGCGATGTCCACCCCCACCGCATACGGGCACACCGCGTTTTCCAACGCCAACACGCCACCAATCGGCAACCCGTAGCCCACATGCGCATCCGCCATGAGGGCAGCACCCACCGCCCCGGGCAATTTGCAAGCCTGCCGCATCTGTCCATGGCAGGCCTCCTCAATTCCATCGGGCCCCCAGGTGCGATATCTAATCGGTGTATGGGAAGTGGGTTCCCGTTTTTCCTCCAACAACGCCTCGGCCAGTTTGGCCACAAAAGGATCGGAAACAAAGGTGGCGGGATCCGCCACACACGCGGCGATTCGTTCGCGAATATCAATGCGGTCCTGCTTGGCGATTTCGCCATTGTGCCGGGCCAGGTCCTGAACCGCCTGCATGGCGATTCCCATCGCCCAAGAAGGAACGCCTGCTTCGTTGAGTTTCCGGGTGTTCATTTTCCTTCAAGTCCTATTCCTGCCAACCTAATCACCGTCTCCACTGTATTCGCGCCAAGGGCACCCCTGTTGGCAAATAAAGGGAGCCGCCGCCCTGCTGCGGCGCTCCCTTTTGAATAGGGTTAGTTGCTATTCCCTGGGTTCAGCGCGGGTCCGGCGGGATCACCTCACCGCCATTGCGGGTGATATAGGCCTTCAAGGTTTCCTCCGCCAATCCATGGGCGACAGCCCGAACACTACCGTCACCCATCAAGGCCAAAAACACTTGCCTTCCAGGAGCCCCCAAGGTTGGCAATGGTTTCTTGGGATCAAACGGCAGTTCCTGGGGAGCCGCCCACGGCACTTCCTCCCGGGCCTCCACCACCATGAAGGTGTTGGAGGTGCCATCGGT